>NZ_SLAP01000115.1 GCF_007126775.1 Cecembia sp.
AAAGGGCGAAAAATTGGTTTGGTTAATTTAATTTCTTTATGGAAAAAACTAATTTTCTTTTTTTGAATATTGTTTTGGCAATTACTTTTTTCTTGGGAATAAGCCAAGAATCAAATGCCCAACTCATTGTTCAGGAGTCATTTTTCTCTGAGTGTAGGACATCTGTGGAATTCCGTGTTTCCGGGGGAGTAGCCCCATACACATACCAATGGTCCTTTGAAGGAGAGGTGGTACAAACCAATAGTAATCTCGCAGGGTCACAGAGCAGTGTATTAACCCAGGCAAAAGCGGGGATTTACACGGTTACGGTAGTCGATAACGTAGGAAATACCCTAACCCGTAACTTTTCATTTTTTGGAGTAACTAATTTTGACTTGGATGTCAATGTCATCGACGTATTACAATGTGTATCGGAAACTACGGGAGTGGTTACAGGAGATATCAGTGGTGGGCTTGCACCATACACCATAAGATTTTTTGATTTGGATGGAAATATTGTCAATACCATTAATAATTTCCCTGGAGGACCTCTAAACCTTGGAGGAATTCCAGCAGGCCAATATTTAGTAGAAGTAGAAGATGCCAATTTATGTATTGAATTGACGGAAATTGAAATACCGGATGTAGATCCAATTGTATTTGACCCAATTGCTGGTGTAGGTACTTTCCCTGAAACCTGTCAGGAAAATGGAGGAGTTTCCTTTACCGCTACAGGAGTCACAGGGGATGTAAGTTTCAGGATAAGAAGAGCCAATGGTACTTATGTCAATGGATGGACATTAGCGCCCGGAGGAGTAATTGAATACAATCAACTCTCAGCTGGCAATTATGTATTGGAAGTAACCGATTTCTATAGGGATGAAAGTTGTCCGGCGGAGCTGGATTTTACCATTGGCAATGAAGTTTTATTAGAATATACCGCCACTCCTACCCAAGTAACATGTTTTGGGGAAACTGATGGCACCATTACTTTAAGGGCAGACAGGGTATTTATGGGGTTTGCGTTTCCTCCAGCAAATATAAATGTAGACATCATACGTCCTAATGGAACTTTTGCTGTCAATAATGCATCTGTCGCTATAGGAGCCAATACAGGGCAGCAAACTTTTACTGGTTTTGGACCCGGTACCTATACAATCCGGGTACGACATGGTGGTGGAAGTTATCCCCAATGTGAGGAAGAGTTTACTGTGAATATTGGTGCACCTCCTTCTGCTATTAATTTAGCTACTTCTTCTACGCCTATTTCATGTTTTGGGGATAATGATGGTACTGCAACTGTAGTAGCTACCGGTGGATGGGAAGGATTTACTTATTTATGGAGTAATGGCGCCACTTCGGCTACTGCCACTGGCCTGGTTCCTGGAAATTATTCAGTCACGGTTACTGACGCAGAAGGATGTTTTGCAGTTGCCAATGTAACAGTCGCTGGTCCTCCATCTCCTCTCACTGCCAATATCAATGGATTAACAGAGTTGACCTGTGCTGGTTCTAATGATGGCTCTGCGCAAGTGACCAATGTCAGCGGTGGATGGGGAACATATACCTTTCTATGGAGTAATGGAGAGACCACACCTATTGCATACAACCTTCCAGCTGGAATGAATACGGTTACGATTACTGATTCCGGTGGTTGCGAACTGATATTGAATGTTAATACAGGTGTTCCACCAGCCCCAGTAGTAACATCTACTCCGGTTAGCCCTTCTTGTTTTGGTGGTTCGGATGGTAGTCTTCGGATTCAAATAGCCGACACTTCAAGTACATTTGCAGTAACTACCAATGGAGTAACGCTAGTCGGAAATGATGTCCTTTTTCCAAATCTACCCGCAGGCACTTATTTTGTCAACATTGCATATGATGGAGGCGCTTGTCAGATTGTCCATGAAGCAACCATAAGTCCAGCTCCGCAAATTCTATTCAATGATGCCAATTTAAATATACAAGATATACTATGCCATGGTGATGGAAATGGATCAATCACTGGTTTACAAGTGAGTGGCGGAACAGGAGCGCTTACTTACCAATGGCAGGTCAGAAGTGGTGGTGTATTTGTGGATATGCCTGGACAGACAGGTTTAAACCTCATGAATCTATCTGGAGGCACATATAGAATTGTCGTAAGAGATGCCAATAATTGTATTGTCACAAGGCAATTTGTAATCAATGAGCCCAATCCTTTAACAGTAAATGGTCCCGTTGTTACCAATGTGGGTTGTTTTGGTGAGAACTCAGGAACCGTCAGCTTTACCATTTCGGGAGGAACCTCACCCTACACATATAGCTTAAATGGCGGAACACCTGTTACTACCTCTCTAGGAGATGTTACTATTCCTGGTTTGGGTGCTTCTATCAATAATTTTATTGAAATAAGAGATGCGAATAATTGTGCTGTTCCAAATCTTAATTTCAATATCACATCACTCCCAGAAATCACTGTTAACAATATAGATGTAACAATGGAAACCTGTGCCGGGCAAAACAATGGGTCAATTCAAATTGCTTTTTCAGGTGGAAGTGGGAATTTGGGGGTACAGTGGTTTAGGGCAGGTAATTTTTCAACTGTTCTGTCCAATAATGCCTTACTCAGCAATAGGGGTCCAGGAGAATATGTGGCCAGAATTTTTGACCAGACCAACCCGAATTGTTTCATTCTTCAAAATGTTACCATTCCACCTACTCCGGCATTAAATCTTCAATTGGACGGTCAACCGACCAATGTGGGTTGTTTTGGAGAAGCCACAGGTGCCATTAATGTCTTAGCAAGTGGTGGAACAGGAGGTTATACTTTTCAATGGACCGGTTCAAATGGATTTACATCAAATTCTCAAAATATCTCAAATATTCCTGCAGGAACTTATAATGTCAGGGTAACCGATGCTAACGGTTGCTTTAGAGAACTGAATAATATAACGATCAATCAACCTCCAACAGGAGTCCAAATCAGTGTTCTAAATGTAATTGAACCTACTTGTGATAGCGCTACAGATGGTAGAATAGAAATACAGGTAGCAGGAGGTAATCCGGGTTATACTTTCAGTTGGTTCAGGGACAATGGAATGGGCGTACTAGATCCACTTCCTTCTACAACTTCTACTTTATCCAATATTGGTTCAGGTAATTATATTGTAAGGGTAACAGATGCCAATGGTTGTACAAATGAAGAACTATTTACCATCAACGCACCTGACCCTATTCAGATCAATGTTTTAAGCGTAGATGATGTAACCTGTGTGGGTAGGAATAATGGAAGAATATTTATAGAAGTTACCGGAGGTACGGGGTTGTACTTCTTTAACTGGGACCATGGTTTCATTAATCAGAACCCTTCCAATCTAAGCCCTGGAACTTACGCTGTTACCGTCAGGGATGCAAATAACTGTGAAGCAAGAATAGAAAACATAATTGTCTCAGAGCCAGATCCTTTGGAAATCAATCTGGTGAATGTTCAATCTCCTTCCTGTATTTTCGATGATGGGTCTATTGAGGTCAGCTTTGCTGGTGCACTTCCCGGAATGGGAACAAGTCAATGGTTCAATGTGCAGACCGGTGCCTTGATTGCCGAAAATACCACAATAGTCAATGGGCTTACCCCTGGATTTTATAGAATTGAATACAGTACAGGTGTCAACTGTACCGTAACCAGAATTGTCAATTTACCTGGTCCAAATAACCCTCTAAGATTGATAACCAGTACAGTGGATCCAGATTGTCCTGGACAAACCGGTATTGTGAATTTAACGGCTACCGGTGGTGTACCAGGATACACTTTCCAAATATTCTTAGGTGGTATCTGGCAGCCAGTTAATGGTGCAGTGATGTCCGGTCTTGGTGTTGGTGATTATGATGTAAGGGTTACAGATAATGCCGGCTGTGAAGACCATGGAAGTATTACCATTGAAGAGGCAGACCAGCCGTTCTTCACCATCGAGGTGGTCCAAGATGTGTCTTGTTTCAACGGGAATGATGGGATCATCAGTTACGAACTTTCCGGAAATACTTCTACCATAACCTCCCAACAATGGTATAGGAGAACCCTTCCCTCAGGAGTATCCCCGATTGCAATTGCCGACCTGAATAACCTCATTGCTGGTACCTATTTCTTGGAAATAACATATGATAATGGCTGTCTACTTCGCTCTGATGATTATGAGATTACCCAACCTGCTGAGATCATTACTTCGACTAATGTAGTCCAGCCCATTTGTGCGGATGATCTGGCAACATTTAGTCTTACAGTTAATGGAGGCGTGCCCGGTAAAAGAATTGAAATAAATTCCACCAACGGAACCAATAGAGTCATAGAAGACGAAAATACAGGCGTATTTATTTTTGAGGATCTTCTTCCCGGTAATTACACATGGTCGATAGATGATCCAGGTTGTGGTATCAGGTCCGGAACATTTACCGTCAATGCCATTATGAAGCCAACCTTCAATGTGGATTGGCAGGATATAAGTTGCTTTGGAGCAAATGATGGCATTATCAATATTTTGAACCCTGAGGTACAATCAGGAAGAACTTTTACCCTTTTGGTCAACAATATATCACAAGGTTCAGTCCTATCCTTAAGTAATTTGGCTCCTGGAAATTATCAGGTGAGGATTGTTGATAATTTCGGTTGCCAATCTGACCCTGTCCTGGTTCAAATTGCAGGACCAGACAGACCATTAGAGATCAATAACTTCATGAAGGAAGATGGAGAATGTTTTGGTACGCCAACAGGAAGGATATCTTTTGAGATAAACGGTGGTAGATTACTGTATAGAGCGGTACTTACCAATACAAGTGGTTTTACGCAGCAACTTACCGATTTGGACAGAAATACTGAATATGAGTTTACCAACTTACTTTCAGGTGATTACACTTTGACTGTCTATGATAGAGACGATGTCTGTCTGATTTCCAGAGATTTTGAAATTACTCAACCTGACCTTGTCAACGTAACGCATACCAGTCCGGAGATTAGTTGCGAACCTAATCTTACATTTATCAGCCTGACCATTTCAGGAGGGGAAACTCCCTACATCATCACTTGGGAAAGATTTGATTTCGCTACTTCCACTTGGGAATTACTACCATTCAATGGACTTGTTTTGGATAATATTGGGCCAGGCTTGTATAAATATACTGTGGAAGATGCGAATAGCTGTGGAGCCATATCTGAGGATGTATTGGTGGAAGCGCCTCCTCTATTTAATTTGGATTATACTAAAGGAGAAATCCTTTGTTTTGGAGGCAATACCATCATTGAATTCTCAGCCTCTTTGGGTAACGCAGATAACTTTACATTCTATGTAAATGGTAGCCAAATTTTTGGAAACCAATTTACAGCAGTTGCTGGCATATATACCGCTTATGCAATCAATAACGCAACAGGTTGCCGATCTGAAGATATTTTGATCCAGGTAGATCAACCTGCCGCTCCTTTGACACTTCAGCAATTTACTGCTGAAAATTTAACCTGCTATGAAGCAAGTAATGGACGAATTGCATTTACGTTAATTGGGGGAACTGCCCCCTATATCATCAATTTCCAAGGAAATACTTATACTGGAAATGAAGGAGAAGAGATTGTTTTTGATAACTTGGTTGCGAATGTCAACTACAGTTTCACTGCAACTGACTCCAATGGCTGTCCTGTACTTATACCTTCAAGGACTTTAAGTCAGCCACTTCCTATTCAGGTAAATGTAACCAACACTGAAATCAGGTGCCCTGGAAATCTTGCAAGAATTAATTTACAGGTTACTGGAGGAACTACTCCATATGAAATCAACTGGGCTTACTCAAGTGATGGTGTTAATTTCACCCCAAACCCCGGTCTTAACAATGCTACCCAATTGACCAATTTGTCAGGTGGTTATTATAGGTATACCATTACAGACCAAGGTTGTGATCCTATAGAAGATGTAGTCTTTATCCATGAACCTTTGCCAATCCAAGTTACACCTGAAGTAATCGATGTGACCTGTCATGGTGAAAGTACGGGTGCTATCAACTTAGATATTAGAGGAGGAACTGGATCTTACAGCGTACAATGGAGTAATGGGAGAATTGGAACCTCCATTGACGGTCTTCCTGCGGGTCAGTACACCGTATTCATTGTAGATGAGAATTCTTGTGTCATCTCAAGGACTTACACCATTAACCAGCCTGATGCACCTTTGGAATTAGATGCAAATTTTGAAACATTTTTCTGTGCCTTCGATGATGAAATCACTTTGGATCTCAACGTAACAGGAGGAACTGCACCTTATACCTTTGAATGGTCCAACGGTGCTACTACTCAAAATCTTATCGGAATTGAGCCCGGAAGTTATACCGTTAGGGTTACGGATGCAGCAGGTTGTGAAATAGAAGCTACCTACGAGATTCCTCCAAGAGTACTTCCATTTGATATAGAACTTGTAGCCAATCAGGTACTCTGCTCACCGGGAGAAAGGGTTCAGATTACCGCAAATGTGGACGGAGGATCAGGTCCATATACCTACTTATGGTCCAATGGAGCCACAACCCCAACCATTTCCAATCTTGGTCCAGGTACTTATACTTTGACTGTGACAGACATCAATGGATGTAGGGCACAAGAATCTATAGAAATACTTCCAGCACCTAATTGGAGGTTAAACCTTGAAGCTCTCAGTCCTGTTTCCTGCTTCGGAGGTAACGATGGCTCCATTCAACTGTCACTGATCGGAGCAAGGGAACCGGTCAGCGTCAGGTGGAGCCATGGCTTGGAGGACCAGTTATTTGCAGGTAACCTGACAGCAGGAACCTACTCTGTGGTAGTGGAGGATTCATTGGGCTGTACAATAACATCTTCTTTCAATATCAGAGAGCCAGAAATTCTTACCCTAACCGAAGTAGTGGAAAATAGCCAATGCGCAGGTTTCAACAATGGAAGTATTTCTCTCAATGTTCAAGGTGGAAGTGCACCATATACTTTCCGATGGTCACATGGTCCGAATAGCAGGAACCTGAGGAATTTAGCTCCTGGAGATTATTCTGTTTTGGTTACAGATAGAAATGGCTGTTCCACAGCTGCCAATTATACCATACTTGAACCTGAACCACTCGAAATCATCAGTGACTTCTCAGAAGAACTCCTATGCCAAGGGGACATGGACGGCTACATAAGAGTTGATATTCAAGGTGGAATTCAACCTTATGAAGTATCCTGGTCTGATGATCCTAATTTGAGCAGTCTGTTCAGAAGCAACCTTCCTGCCGGTACTTATACTGTCAGCATTAGAGATGACAATGACTGTAGGATCGAGCAGACTTTCATTATTCAGGAACCAGAAAGACTTGAAGTAAGGCTAGACACCAGATACCAGGTTGATTGTGATAACCAGGAATTGGTAGGTGTAGCTTTTATAGATATAATAGGGGGTAAAGGTGATTATTCCATATTTTGGAGTAATGGAGATACCGATGTTATGGAAACCTTATTCTATCAGGACGGAGAGCTTTCAGTCATGGTATATGATGAAAATGGCTGTTTTGCAGAAGCGCTAGAGGTTATCGTCATGCCTTTGGCTTTCTCAGAGGCTGACTTTACTTATTCAGTTATTTCTTTAGGTACCATGGGAGAAATACTCGTAAGGGATCCCGTAGAGTTTATTGATGAAACCTTGGGCAATGTAATTGCCTGGGAGTGGGATTTTGGAGATGGAACAAAAAGCAACGAACAAAATCCTACACATACCTACGAAAGGCCTGGAATTTACACCATTACCCTCTTAACATTTGATGAGTTGGGATGCGTCTCTTCCACTAGCATAGAGGTTGAAGTTATCGCTGCTTACAGAATCATGGTTCCCAATGCATTTACACCTAATGGAGATGGCATCAATGATACCTTTATGCCAAAAATGCGGGGAATTGACGAATTTGAAATGCACATCTTTAACAAATGGGGAGAGTTGGTTTATTCTACTTTCGATATGGATGATGCAGGTTGGGACGGAAGACTGAGAGGAACATTAAGCCCGAATGGAAATTATGTTTACAAAATAGTTTTTAAAGCGGTGGACGGTGAAAAAGGAAGTCAAACTGGAGTTTTTACACTGGTTAATTAAAAAACAATGATTAAATTTTTCAATAATTACATGAAAAAACTGTGTCTCATAATAATAATTGGTTTATTTGGATTAAAAGTTCAAGGTCAGGACTTTCAATATTCTCAATTTTATGCTGCACCACTTTTTTTGAACCCTGCCTTTGCAGGTGCTTCAGACTTGACACGAGTGGGTATGAATTATAGGAACCAGTGGCCTGGACTTGACCATTCATTCAATAAGTATTCTGCCTATATAGATCACTATATGTACGATATCAATAGTGGTATTGGGGTGATTTTTAACGGTTCTATGGAAAGTCAATCAAGGCTTAACTACAATGAAGTAGGATTGCTCTACTCCTACAGGTTAAAATTGGGCAATGATTCATTCTTAAGGGTTGGGGGTCAGGCAAGTTTCGTCTCAAGGGATGCCTACTTTGGTGATTTGATTTTTGGCAATCAACTGGACATTATTTCTGGTACCATAGGAGTAGATAGTGGTGAAGCACTTCCTGATGATTATAGGCACCGCTATGCGGATTTCAATTTTGGGATGCTGTACCACACGCAGACCTTCTGGGTCGGGGTATCAGGGCACCACCTCACACAACCCAATGTTTCATTTATAGATGATGGAATCAGTAAGTTACCCATGAAGCTTTCTATGCATGGTGGTCTGAAAATTGACTTAGGTGAAGGGCTGATCAATAATTATTTCAATAATTCCAGACAAGAAAGAGCGGCTTTTCTCGCTGTGAATTATAAGCACCAAGACCCATTCAATCAATTGGATATAGGAACACAGATATTTATTCAACCTCTGGTATTTGGTGTATGGTACCGTGGATTTCCTGTCAAGTATGCACTTCCAAACAATGAATCCATTATTGCCCTACTCGGAATTACACTCGAAAGCGGCTTGGATATTGGATATAGCTATGACTTTACCATTTCGAAAATGGCTCTCCGCAATTCTGGTGGTGCCCATGAGATTTCAATCCGTTATTCTTTCCTTTTTGGAGATCCTAACCAACGAAACAGGAGAAGTACCATTATTCCTTGTATGCGGTATTAAAAATTAAAATAGGTATTGATGATGTAGCCTCTATTTCCCTGAAATACATTTTTCCCTTCAACCAACCTCCCAAGTTGCACAATTTGGTTAAAGTAACCACCTTCAACCCGGATTTGGTTAGAAAAACGGTATCCTGTTAAAATTCCAATCCTGTTTTGGTCAAACACATTTTGATTCACGTTCTTTCCAAAACCAATCATTAGCTCATCATAAGCAGCTATATAAGGAATACCATTCCCAATCGTTGTACCTTTTAGTGGAATATCTATCCTTGCCATATACCTTGCCCTATTGAGATAGACATAATCATCAGGTCTTTCGAGTGTTTTATCACTGAATGATCCAAGCCATCTTTGCTCCAACATAAACCTATGGGATACCTGTATCCTTCCAATTGGGTTATTTAACGTGAACATTTGATATGTCCTGTGTTCAGGAAATTCCATTCCCAAACTACTGATCGGAATTTGACCGTAATTGAACGTATCTGCATAAAGGTATCCAAACCTGAAGATGACGCTTGGATTTAATTTCAAATTCAGACCGGTACGGTAAAGGTTTTGTTGAGGCTTCTTGATAAATTCTGTTCTGCGCCATTGAAATTCCCCATGCATGCTCCACTTATCATTCAAAGCATAATTAAGAAAAAAGGCATTCCAGCCTATATGGTTAGCATCAATTGCCCTGTTATTCTGTGAGAATACATCCTTTAAACTTAGGAATATAAACAATAAAAGAAGCCCAATTCTCCTGCCCATTTTGCGTTCAATAATAATGCAAAAGTAAGCGCCACATGTGGCAGGGCAAGGTGCGAATTATCACATAATGATGGATTTTGAAGAAATGATATGGGCCCCATTTCCTGCCATTTCACTCAATGCCCTGTCGTAATCATCCTCTTGTAAATTTACAGCCTTTGTGGCATCAGCAATCAGGTAGGTGGTGAACCCTTCAGTTAATCCATCCAAAACGGTGAATTTTACACAATAATCCGTAGCCAAACCACATACATAAATTTCATCTACATCTTTTCCTTTTAAAAATGCACTCAATCCTGTATCCCCTTGTCGGTTATTGTCAAAAAAGCCGCTGTATGAATCTACATTTTGCTGGGTACCTTTTTGAAAAACAGCTGCCCAATTATCCTTATTCAGGTCTGCGTGAAATTCGGCCCCTTCACTCCCTTGTACACAATGTACCGGCCAAAGAATCTGCTCAACACCATTCAAGTCAATAAATTCCCCTACCCTTTTACCTGGATGGTTGGCAGCAAAACTTCCATGATCTGCAGGATGCCAATCCTGAGTTGCCAATATCAAATTAAAATGTTCTTGCAATGCATTGATAACTGGTACAATCTGATCTCCATCAGCTACCGCCAATGCCCCACCGGGTAAAAAATCATTTTGAACATCTACTATTAATAATGCTTTCATAATTCTAAATTTTTATTTAAGCAAGCTCCATTAAATGCTTGGCAATCAATGGGGCTATACTATCTACCCTAAGGATGTCATTTTTTAATTTACAACTGTTCGGATGGGTATTTGTTGCCACTACCTTTTCTATTACACCGGCTTCTTTAATTTTGTTCAATGCGTCATTATTGAACAAACCATGCGTAGTGATGGTATAAATTTTGTTGGCACCCGCAGTTTTGTAAGCTTTTGCAGCATTGATCAATGAACCTCCAGTCCTGACCATATCATCATAAATAACCACATCCCTCCCTGCCACATCAGCTGAAATACTGGTAACTTCAGTCTTTTCACCTGAAACCCTCCTTTTGAACACAAACGCTGCATTAACTCCCATTTCATTGGCCAA
Organism: Cecembia sp.; assembly: GCF_007126775.1. Classification (GTDB taxonomy): domain Bacteria; phylum Bacteroidota; class Bacteroidia; order Cytophagales; family Cyclobacteriaceae; genus Cecembia. The sequence goes on from NZ_SLAP01000115.1 coordinate 10,968, forward strand.
AGATTCTACCCATTTGGCACGTCCTGCATCTGTACAGGCCATTACAAATCCATCTTCTGCCAATTCTTGGGCAGCTTGGACCACTATGGGCTTGCAATAGATATGATTGATCAGTACTTGGCCTTCAAAATAATGCGGGATACCCTCCGTATGTAGATCAAAGAAAAAAAAGTGATTGCCAAGACTGGTTCTAGGAAGTGAGGAAAACATCACAGCCCTGGATTTCGCCGTGACCACCTCCCCTGCTTTTGTGGCCCTTTCCATGGTAGAGTAGCCGAAATAGGGAAAGAAAATTCTTATTGATTTCGCGCCATATTTGATCAATGCATAGGCAATATCATAAATTTCCAAAGTATCTGTATCAGAAGCAGTTCCACCAATAAGGACCACCTCTCTACCGTTTACAGCATTGATTATACGGTGATAACGCTCCCCATCCGGGAAAATTTTTATTTCAATTTCCCCTCTTTCAAAGTCTCCTAATTGAAGAACCTCTTCTTGGAGGTATTGATAACTTGGAATAGAAAAAACAATTCTTTTACTCTCCATCGTAGTTTTTCATTTTAAAAACCAATTGGGTTCTCATTTCATAAAGCCTCTCCTCTAACCCAACAGGATAAATATGGGGGTTGACAAGTCGTTTGTGCGTTTTGTCAAATTGGGCCAAATTCCTTTTTGCATTCCCTTTAATTTGTTGAATATCAGGTCTATCATAAACCTTTTTGCCTTTTTCAAATATGCTTCTCAGAAGCAGCTCTTGATCTAAACCCGTTGTATTGATTTTTTTCCTTTTTGTGGGATCTACAGGGTCAATTATCATATGCTGGGATTTCGATAGATTTTCCCCCTCCAAAAAAATCATATCTGCAACGGCTTTCCCATTCTTGGAAAAACGAACTGCATTTTGGATCCCTGGAATATTGATCTTAATCGATTGCTGGGAAACTTTGACCTTAGGCTCCCAGGATCCATCTGCTTTTTTAACAGCTGCTAATTTGTAAACAGCTCCCAATGCCGGCTGGTCATAGGCAGTTACCAACTTTGTTCCTACTCCCCAAACATTGATGGAGGCTTCCTGCATTTTTAAAGAAGTGATGATTTGCTCATCCAAGTCATTGGAGGCTACGATTTTAGCATTTGGAAAACCCGCCTCATCCAACATTTCCCTAGCTAAATTACTGTAGTAGGCGAGATCACCGGAATCGATACGGATTCCAAGCATCTCTTTTCCTTTTTCCCTTAATACTTTTCCCACTTCAATTGCATTTCTGACTCCATTAACAGTATCATAAGTATCTACCAAAAAAATACATTTATCCGGGAAAGCAGCTGCATAAGCTTTAAAAGCCTCCAATTCTGAATCAAAAGACATGATCCAGCTATGGGCATGGGTTCCCGAAACGGGAATTCCAAATAACTTTCCCGCCATCACATTACTGGTAGCTGAACATCCTCCAATAAAAGCCGCCCTACTTGCAGCCAAAGCACCATCAATTCCCTGCGCACGCCTCAATCCAAATTCCAGGACAGAATCTCCTTTTGCCGCATGAACTATCCTGGCTGCTTTGGTGGCTATAAGCGTTTGAAAGTTGATGATATTGAGTAAGGGCGTTTCCAACAATTGGCACTGAAGCAATGGCCCTTTAACCTTCACGATTGGCATATGCGGAAAGATTACAGTCCCCTCTTCTACTGCCTCTAGATCACAACTGAATTCCATGTTTTTCAGATAATCTAAAAATGCAGACTCAAAAACAGGCCTATTGTCCTCATTTTTCATGGCTCTGAGGTATTCCAGATCATCTTCCTCAAACCTAAAATTCCTGCAAAAATCTATGATATAATCCAGCCCAGCAGCAACTGTATAGCCTCCTTGAAAGGGATTTTTTCTAAAAAAAAGATTGAATACTGCCTCCTCTTCTGCTTTACCTGCCTTCCAGTAAGCATAAGCCATGGTCAGTTGGTAAAAATCGGTTAGAAGTGCCAGTGATCCCTGATAAAGGTCTTTGGTTATTTTCATCTGTGTTTTTAGTAAAACTCAAATTTAAAAGATATTGCCAGTTTGTCCCGATTTTTTTTAAACCTTTATCAACCAACTAATCTCCAAGACAAAACTTGAATGATTTATTCTTAAGAACTGGAATTTCATATTTTGCTGAGTTTTTAACCAAAAAACAAAAGGAAGCAGCAACTTCACGCAGAAATATTTTCTTTTATTTCAAGGGATATGGTTACATTTTTGTTAATCATTGCGACAAAGAAATAGGAAAGAATGAAGGACCTTAAAGAATATTCCACTGAGGAGATTATCAGCGCTATCCGCTCCAAAGAAAATATAAATATGGCTTTAAACTATTTGTATAAAAGCCATTATAAATATTTGGAAAAGTATGTCCTACAAAATAGCGGAAATGAAGATGATGCCGCAGATATTATTCAGGAAGGTTTTTTGGTTTTCATCAAAATGGCAGAAGAGAATAAATATAGACAAGAGGCTTCTATCAAATCCTATCTTTATTCAATTGTCAAAAACCTTTGGATAAGCGAATTACGAAAGAGAAAAAGTATGTCAATAAGGAACGAAATTTTCACCAATAATAAAGAAGAGACCGAAGTTGATATCAGTGTTGCACTGATCAAACATGAAAGTTATCAGCTGGTTATGGACACTTTCTCTGAATTGGGTGAGAAATGTAAACAAATCCTATATTGGTTTTACTACGAAAACCTGAGCATGAAAGAAATGATGGAATTAGATAACTTCAGCAATGAACAGGTCCTAAGGAATAAAAAACATAAATGCTTAAAAAGATTGATTGAAAAAATTCACTCTGATCCTTCAAAATATGAAACCATCAAAAATGCCCTGAGATATGCTGGATGAAAAATATATTGCTTTGATTGATGATTATCTAAATGGAATCCTCGATCCCGAGGTAAAAGCGAACCTTGAAAATGAACTGAATGATAATCCCGAATTGCGTGATCTTTTATCCATTATTCAGTTAAGCAGAGAAGGCATTGAACTGTCCGGTAAAAAAGATATGATCCAAAAGATACACGAGGAATTTATTAATGAAAATAAGGAAGTCAAGGAAACAAAAAAGATAAGCCAATTCAAAATTACTCCTTGGTGGTTGGGTATTGCAGCCAGTTTAACATTATTGATTTTGGTAGGTAATTTTTGGATAAACACTCAAATTGATGATTTTTTTGAAGCAAAGTATATGGCCTATGAACTCCCTACCATGCGCTCTGCTTTCATAGAAGAAAATCAAGTATTAAACTCTTATAGAAACAATGATCATGAGTCTGTAATATCATTAATTGATATATCTTCTGACGGGGAATCAAATCTGTTTTTGGCAGGATTATCTCACCTAGCAATTGGCAATTATGAAAAATCAGCACAGTTTTTGACCTTAATTGAACAAATAAATAGTGAGAAACCCAACGAGGAAAAATTATTCCAAGATGAAATCGAGTATTATCTCTTTTTATTATACCTGAAGTTGGAAAACTTAGAACAAGCCAATGCTTTTTATAAAAGAATAATAGAAAATGAAAATCATACTTATCATAAATCTATAGATACGATCGATAAGGTTAAGTTTCTGATTCTTAGACTCAAAAAATAATAGAAAAAAACTTTAAATAAGTGATTACAATTTTAAAAACAGATTCGACCAACTATTAGAACTAAACAACTTATCAAAATGAAAAATTACAAAAAGTTACTTTCGGTTTTAGCCCTGACTACAGTTACGGTTTTCTCTTCTTGTAATCCAGAGAATGAAGTTCCTGTAATAGGACAAGGGGAAGGTAAAATGGGTATAGCTTTTGTGCTTAAGAACAATACAATGAGTACTGCAGGTGCCAGAGTTGAAAACAGCAGTTTAACCATTGAAGAAGGGTTTATTCAAATCAAAGAACTAGAACTGGAATTGGAGGGAAGAAATGAAAATGGAAAGTTTGAAAAAGAAATCGAAATAGAATTTAATGATATCAAAAAAATCACCTTCAATGAGTTTGACAGATCTGTAGATTTCTTCATCAATATACCTGAAGGGGAATATAAAGAAATAGAATTAGAACTGGACTTAATTGATTACAGAAATGAGCCATCTATTTATTTCCAAGGAACTTTTACAGATGATGAGGAAATTTCAACACCTTTTCAATTCAAATATTTCGGAGATGATATAGATTTTGAAGTAGAAATTGAAGCAGATGATGATAACTATTTCAGGGTGGACAGAATCAATAACCCCTTGGCTTTGTTTGAATTGAGTGCTATCAACTGGCTCAGGAATGTTTCTTCCATAGAAATGCAGAATGCAGAAAGAACAGATGGGGTAATTTTGATCACCAAAGAAAGCAACCGCTCACTTTATAATAAAATCAAGAAAAACATCGAAGAGTCTTCTGAAATTGAAGTGGAGTTAGATTGAGGTTATTCAAAATAAAGCGATTGAATAAAAAAGCCGGCTAAAAAAGTCGGCTTTTTTATTTAACTCTTGTTTATCTTATTCAGCAATTATTATTTTCCAAATGTTTTGATCAGTGCAGCTGAATTACTAGGTATACTTACTGATATAGGGAAGTATTAATAGCCCCTTAAGAAACATCCTAAAAGCACCCGATATCATTAGAAAGGGACTATTGTCCTTGGGGTGGATATTTCGGTCTGACCATGCCAGTCATTTCGGTCAAACCGTGCAACTTTGAAAGATCGCTTAAAGTAGGCTAATTTTATTCATTTTTCAAGACTCCCTTCCTTAAAGATTCTCCTTTGAGATCTATTCTATGTGATGAGTTTACCAGTCTGTCCAATATAGCGTC
>NZ_SLAP01000142.1 GCF_007126775.1 Cecembia sp.
CCGATACAAAACTTCGAAAAGATATTCGCCAATAAATCATCGGTCGTAATCTCTCCTGTAATTTCGCCGAGGTAATGCAAAGATCTGCGGATATCCATGGCCAGAAAGTCGTTGGTGATGTGTTGGTCAAGGCCGGTCAGGACATCCAGAAGTGATTGTCTGGTTTTGACCAGGGAATCGTAATGCCGGATATTGGTCACGATGGTATTGCCCGTCCTGAACTTGTCCAGATTCACCAGTTCCATGATCCGGTCTTTGAGCAAATCCAGGTTTTCTTTTTGACCGGCGGAAATAAAAATGGTATCAGGATGTTTTTCTTTTAAATCGCTGATAAATTGATCATTGGCCTTATCTATCTTATTGGCTACTTTAAGGAAAGGAACCCCCAAATTTTCCAATTTATTGATATCTCTGTTGATCTCCAACATATCCGTATCACCCAAATCGAATAAATACAAAATCAAGGATGCCGTCTTCATCTTTTCCTGGGTCCGGCTTACTCCGATGGCCTCAATGGTATCGGTGGTTTCCCGCAGCCCAGCTGTATCTATAAACCGAAAGATGACCCCACCTATATTGATCTCATCTTCTATAAAATCACGAGTAGTACCGGCAATATCGGAAACGATGGCCTTCTCTTCATTAAGCAAAGCATTCAATAGCGTAGACTTTCCGGCATTGGGTTTACCTGCAATAACGGTGGGTACCCCGTTTTTGATCACATTGCCCAGGTCGAAAGAAGCAATCAATTGCTCAATTACCAGAAGGAGCTTCTCCACCAATATCCTCAGATCGTCCCGGCTGGCAAATTCCACGTCTTCTTCTGTAAAATCAAGTTCCAGTTCGATCATGGAGGCAAAGTGTATCAATTCGGCCCTAAGCTTCGAAATCTCTCCACTGAATCCGCCACGCATTTGATTGATGGCGGCCTGATGGGAGGTTTCAGAATCGGAATGGATCAAATCAGCTACAGCCTCCGCCTGGGCCAGGTCAAACTGCCCGTTCAGGAATGCCCTTTGGGTAAACTCCCCCGGTTTGGCAGGTCTTGCTCCTTGACGTATCAGGAGTTTGATTACTTGGTTAACAATGTAGGAGGAGCCATGCGTGGAGATTTCCACAATATTTTCCTTGGTAAAGGATTTGGGGGCAATGAATACAGAAACCAACACCTCATCAATGATACGATCCCCATCCCGGATGGTGCCAAAGTGAATGGTATGGGATTCTTGTTTTTCCAGGTCTTTTCCCTTAAAAACTGCATTGGTGATCTTGATGGCTTCTTTACCGGAAAGCCTGATAACAGCAATGGCACCGACACCCTGTGGCGTAGCCAAGGCGATAATGGTGTCTTCTTTTTCGTGAAGGGAGAAACTCATGGATTTTATTTACCGAATTTATCTAAAATGCCGGTAAGTCCTGTAAGAAAGGGTTCTGGTTGACGGTATCCGGGATATTGGGTGATGTTTTCCATACTTGCGTCCATAATTACGAAGTTAGGATAGGAGCGAACACGCATAACACTTGCCATGGAGGCATCCGTATATTCTTTGCCACGGAACATGTACTTCCTTTTCTGGTCCTCTGCATTCATCTTGACCGGATAAAAGTTCTCGTTGATATAAGCAACGACCGCAGGATCGGAAAATGTTTCTTTATCCATTTTCTTGCACCAGCCACACCAATCCGTGTACACATCAACAAATACCATTTTTGGATTTTCCTGGGTCTTGGCAGCTGCTTCTTCAAAGGTCAACCAGTTGATTTTCTTCTGGGCCATGGCCATCCCACCAAGGAGTAAAAATAAAAATGTAAATGAGAACAATCTTTTCATCTTTTTTAAATAGGGTTAAGATCACAATAAAAAACGACAATAATGTATTTCAAGTTCATTTGCTTTCAAAATCTATTCCAAAACTACTTTGTACAAAGTACTAAGAATTTAAATTGTCAGATAATTTAGATTTTTGGACCCAAAATCTCATTCTCTTAATTACCTGAACAGCCTTTCCATAGTGTGAAACTTCAAAAGATATTTTTAAAACTTATAGCTATCAGGAAGAGTATTTACAGGATTCTTTATTTCCGAAATCCGACATTCGAAATCCCACTTTTTATTATACTAATTTTCATTACCTGGTACATTGTACTTAGTACTTGGTACAACTAAAAGTCGCATCCCCTACAACATCACCAATACATTCGCTGCCACATCCTTAGACATGAAAATATTCTTTTTATTGTCCACGGAAATCTCTACCGACCCGTCAAATTCAACTTTCTCCATCACACGGATTCGTGCGCCAATATAAGCACCGACCTTATCCAGGTACTTTAAAAAGGCCGCAGAACTGTCTTTCACAGCAACAATTTGGCCAGTGGCATGTAGCTCCAAATCTGTGAGTGGCAGTCTTGGTCTGGCACGGACATCTCCATATTCATCAGGTATGGGATCGCCGTGGGGATCAAACTTTGGGAAGCCCAGGTATTCATCTAGCCTTTGGATCAAGAGCTTGGATTTGACATGCTCCAATTCATCAGCCACCTCATGTACCTCATCCCAGGAGAAGCGAAGTTTTTCAACCAAAAAAACCTCCCAAAGCCGGTGTTTCCGGATAGTCTGCAAGGCCAACTTCTTTCCTTCCTCCGTAATGTTTACCCCGTAATATTTCCGGTATTCGATGACCTCCTTTTCGCCCAGTCTGCGTAACATGTCCGACACAGAGGCGGGCTTTGTCTTCATCTGAAAAGAAATATCATTGGTGGAAACAGTTCTTTTCCCTTCATCAGAAATATGGTAAATGGCTTTGAGATAGCTTTCCTCAGCAGGGGTAAATTTAATCATTTTTTGAAATTTTAGGGCAAATATAACTTTTTTAGCCTAATCGAAAAATAAATTTTAAAAAGACTAAAAGAGCTGTGGATAAGTTGAATTTTACTGTGATTTATAATTTAGATATATCTAAATTTAAATTTTTACTTCTATAAAATTTTTCATATTTAAAAGATTGTCAGCACATTAAATGTGATTAATAAGAGCCTGGCAGCATAAAAAGTGAACGGTAAACAAGTTTCCAAATTAGATATATTGGTTTCTCTAAAAATATCCAGGAGAATAAATTTTTGGACTTGAAGAAAGGATGGAATTTCCTGTGAAATTCTCACAAGAGAACAAAAATATCAGACCGATAAGGGTTAAAAATAAATTTTTAACCAATGAATTTACTAATTAGTTTTTTTCATACTTTTCTGAAAAAAATATGAAAAAAACCCTTACCACCATTCTGTTAATCGCAGTGTTTTTCTCATTAAAAGCACAACAACAGAACCCCTATGAAAATACACTAAGCTTTGGAAGTGGCGAGTTCTTTCAAAACGGACAAAGATTAAGAATGAAAGAAGTTTTGGAGATTACCAAAGTCAATGATGAGGCTTATTCTCTTGTCAAAAAGGCGAGGACCAATAAAACCATGGCAGGAGTTTTTACCTATCCAGGCTCCTTTGCTATTGGCTACGGTTTTGGCGGAGCACTGGCTGGAGGCTCAATTGAATGGGGTTGGGTCGGTGCAGGTGCAGGTTTATTGACAGGGGGAGTTTTATTTGCATTGGCCTACAATAAAAAAGCACAATTGGCTACTGAGGCCTATAATGCAGGCAGGCCATATGCAAACCAAGGGGCCAAGCAAGAATGGTCATTTGGGATGCAAAGAAATGGATTGGGGTTAAGCCTGAAATTCTAGTGCTTGGAATTGATCAGCCGGTTCACCAAATCCTGCAATTGTGCCTTTTCCTTGTGGGCCCAAAAAGCTTCATAAGGAAAGGCCTTAATATAAAATGTGGTAGACAGGAGCTTTGCCATGATTTCTCCGCCATGGTCCCTTTTTGAAAAATCAACTTCTAATCCCGCTTGGTATTTTTCAGCTATAGAAGTCCAAAGGGGGTTTGGGCTATGGAGAAATGGAACCCCAATAGCCATACATTCATAAAGTTTGCTGGGAATCTTTTCACGTATACTGGGCAATTGCATATACGGCAAAAGTACAAGGTCTGCATTTGCGTAAGCCTCTAAGATGAGGGGATAGGCCACCGGTCTATTCTCCAGTTCCAAAACTACATTAACCGCTCCTTCCGCTTCTTTCCGTAATGCTATTCCAAAATCGGGTAGGGGACAATGCCCTATCACATGCAAGTGGATTTCTGGGTATTTTTTCTGCAATTCCAAAAACCATTGCAATGCCTCCATGGTCCCATAAACTTCTGTAATGGTGCCTGAAATTAACATATGAATACCGGGATAATTTAGTTTTTTCTGCCTGAAGAGGGAAACTTGCTCAGTGTGAAATTTATTTTCGAGTACTGTAAATGGTAGAAAAGAGGGCTTTTCTTTTATATAACATTGTTCAGAAAATATAAAGTGATCAATGAAGTGCTTTCCGGACTGCTCTACAGCAATCAACAGGGATCTGGCGAATACTCTTTGCACGCCCTGCATTGTCCGGTTATATTTGATGTTTTGCACGTAATTTTCCTGCACATCATAGACCAATTTACCCCCATACAGCCACTTACCGAAAACAGCAAAAGGGATCAATTCCCATGTGCAGATAATGCTCAATGCAGGCCTTTCTTTACGGTAAATCCTGAAGAAAGCAAAGGCAGAAAATATTCTGGAAAAACCTTTCCTACTTCTAACTGGCAAACTGGTAAATTTTAAATTTTTATCTCCGAATTCTTTTTTTAATGAAAATCCTATGATGTTAATTCGGTATTTATTTGTTTCACGCAAGGAAATGCCCAATCTGTAAAAAGCCCTTGGATCTTTCAATGGTTTGAGCATGGAGGCGATAAGTATTTTGGGCTTTGACATCTGTTGCATTAAAGGATACTGAACTTGATCAAAAATATGGAATTACAATCTATAATAGAAAAAGCCTGGGAAAACAGGGCCTTGTTAAAGGAAAAAGATGTTGAAATCGCCATCAAAACAGTAATCAGCGACCTGGATACAGGAGCAGTCAGGGTTGCTGAGCCCTTGGGCAACAGTATGTGGCAAGTGAATGATTGGGTTAAAAAGGCAGTAATCTTGTATTTCCCCATTCAAAAGATGCATACTATAGAGGTAGGCCCTTTTGAATTCCATGATAAAATGGCGCTAAAAACCAATTATGCCAAGCAAGGTGTAAGGGTAGTGCCACATGCAGTGGCAAGATATGGTGCATACTTGGCAAAGGGTGTGGTAATGATGCCTTCTTACGTAAATATTGGGGCCTATGTAGATAGTGGCACGATGGTTGATACCTGGGCTACTGTGGGTTCTTGTGCCCAGATTGGTAAAAATGTTCACCTCAGTGGTGGTGTAGGAATAGGCGGAGTATTGGAACCTGTTCAAGCTGCGCCCGTAATAATAGAGGATGGTGCTTTTATCGGTTCAAGAGCCATTATCGTTGAAGGAGTCAGAATTGGGAAAGAAGCAGTGGTCGGTGCCGGAGTAACCTTGACCGCAAGCTCAAAAATTATTGATGTGACAGGTTCCGAACCAAAAGAATATAAAGGATATGTTCCCGAAAGATCGGTAGTCATCCCGGGATCCCTTACCAAAAAATTTCCTGCCGGAGAGTTTCACGTTCCATGTGCCCTGATAATTGGCCAAAGGAAAGCCTCTACGGATCTGAAAACATCCTTAAATGATGCATTGAGAGAAAATAATGTAGCCGTTTAAAAATCAATTACTTAAATGAGATTATTTCAATGGGTAGGTGCTGCCCTTATTGGCATCATGTTGGTGTTTTCCTGTTCAAGCGGTGAATCCAATAAAGGAGATGAATTATTTGATAAAGGAGCGTATGAAGAGGCAATAAAAGCTTATGACAACTTTTTGGCCTCAAAGCCTAAAAATGTCAAAGCACTTTATAATAGAGGCCGTTCTTATGAGGAATTGGGACAGTTTGATCAAGCAGAAAGGGATTTTCTTGCAGCTCTGGAGCAGGACAAAAAAAATTTCCAGGTGCTACTAGGTTTGGCCAATCTGTACCAAAAACAAAAAAAGCACAATAATGCGCTTCTATATGCAGACTATGCCGTAGAAATTCCCGGTGCACCGGCTATGGCCTATTTTATGAAAGGACGGGCCTTGCATCAAATTGGAAATACCAATGAAGCTTATAAGGATTACAGTACTGCTATCAAAATGGACAAGAATTTTGATATTGCATATTACTACAGAGGCATGTTGAAAATAGCCACGGATAGAAAAAAATCAGGCTGTGAAGACCTCAGGGCAGCGGTAAGATTGAATTTTACAGATGCGCAGGAAGCCTTGGATAAATATTGTAAATAAAATTCCTTCTTGAAATTGCAAGTTTTGAGAAGCTACTTGACCAAACTTGGTATTTGGTACTGAATCCTAGTTCACTATAGCCGACATTTTTCAATCCTACAGCTTTCTCCTTGGATATTAATTCTTAATAACCACTGGCTCTTTGGATACATAATTTTTAGGGAGATGCTTGAGCAGGTCTTTTCTAAATCTATGAAAATCCACAGTAATGGTGTGTCTGGGTGTGTCAATCTGTCGGTAATGCGGATTTTTGACTTCCAGCTCACCGCGTTCAGGAGTATTATTGGGTCTTTTCCATTTTCCTGCCAATTCCCTAGCCATAATTTTGGACTGCAATTCGGCCCCAGGCCAAATACAGCCTAAAGGTTGGAACATTCCTATAAAATACAGGTTTAGGTATTTTGGGTGGAACATTTTCAGGTAAAGTGGGACAGGACCCGAACTGTAATCCAGAAAATCTTTGTCAAAGAAAGGGTGGGAAAGGTAATACCCTGTACAGGCAATGATACTGTCATATTCTTCTTCCTGCCCATCTTCATAAACTACCTTTTTGCCATCGAACCTTTGGATATCCAATCTGGGCTTTACCTTTCCATGCCTGATTTTGTAAAGCAATTCATCATTGATAGTGGGGTGGATTTCCCCAAATTTGCTTTCCACTTTCCTGAGACCGTAAAGTGAGTTATCTCCAACCATGACTTTGAGTAGCAGATCAAAGAAAAAACTTCTTATTTTCATGGGTATCCAAGCTCTCTTTTCTCCGATTTTATCAGAGGGTTTGCCGAAAAAAAACTTGGGGATTATACGGTATCCTCTTCTCCAGGATATTGCTGTCATCTCACTCACGCGACTTGTCTCTACAGCCACATCGCAGGCCGAATTGCCTCCTCCGATTACCAATACACGCTTGCCTTTAAATGGTGCAGCTTTCTTAAATTGATGAGAATGAAGGAATTCCCCTGTGAATTCTCCGGGGTAAGCAGGCCATCTAGGATTCCAATGATGCCCATTACAGACTACAAGGTCTGTGAACTTTTCGATAGACCTGATCCCCTCCGTTTCTGTTTCTACCTCCCATTCCTGGTCACTTAACCATTTGCAATGCACCACGATGGTATTAAACCGAATGTGAGGATATAGGTCAAAATGACTTGCATATGCCTGAAAATACCTTCTGAGCTCATCATGTGAAGGATAATCAGCTGCCTGTGGGTCAAAATCATCAAAAGTGAAATCCGCATACTGAGAGAGGGTTTTGGAACTGATAATGTGGGTAGTTTCAAAAACACTGGAATGGGACTCATCTTCTGAATAAATCCAATTGCCACCGACATCCCTGTTTTTATCAAAAGCGATTACTTCCATTCCTTCATCCAAAAGGTTTTTAATTGCGGTGATTCCTGATGGACCGGTTCCAATTACAGCAATTCTTTTAGCCATATTGTTTTTTGATTTCTTCTGCCATTATTTTGGTTCCCTTAGAAGCAGGGGCCTCTATTTCCCGGATGTTTTCCAGAGCGCCTGTTTGCGGAATTTTAACGTCTATGATGTACTTCGGAATACTCCTCCCGGTGTATTGGATCAGGCCAGCTGCCGGATAAACCATCATGGAAGTTCCTATGACAGCAAATATATCCGCTTCTACAGATACTTCAATAGCCGGTTCCATCATAGGAACCAATTCACCAAACCAAACTATATAAGGCCTGAGCTGACTTCCTCTTTCACATTTGTCTCCCAAATTGATTTGCCATCCTTCTATATCATATATCAGGTTCGGGTCTGCTGTACTCTGTGATTTGAACAGTTCCCCGTGCAAGTGTATAACTTTACTGGAACCTGCTTTTTCGTGAAGATTGTCTACATTCTGCGTAATGATGGTGACGTCAAAAAATTCTTCTAACCTGGCCAATTCTTTATGTGCCTCATTCGGATGACATTTCAGGGCCTGCTCCCTTCTTTTATTATAAAAGTCAAGAACCAGCGCGCTGTTTTTCCGCCAGCCCTCCGGTGAAGCAACTTCCATGATATCATGACCTTCCCACAATCCCCCTGCATCCCTAAAAGTACTGATACCGCTTTCAGCTGAGATTCCGGCTCCTGTCAATACAACCAGTTTTTTCATTCCCATATTTGTCTCAATCTAATAGGAATAGAGAGAAAATTCAAATAAAAAAGCGGTACTTTTTAGTACCGCCTCATAGTTTATGCTTTCTTTTTTGTAAATCTTCCTGATTTTTTAACAGGCTGATTTTCAATGATTTCAACTGTTTCTGTATAAGTCAAACTTTCAGCTTCCTTGTCCTTTGGTATTTTAAAATTATTTTTCCCAAATTTAATATAAGGTCCCCATCGGCCGTTGAGAATCTGGATTTCCGGGTTTTCTTCAAAAGTTTTGATGTGTTTTTTCTCATCTGCTTCCCGCTTTTCTAAAATAAGTTGAATGGATTCCTCTTCCGTAATGGCCAATGGATCCTGTTCCTTCTTGAGAGAAACAAATTTTCCGTCATGCCGGATATATGGACCAAATCTTCCAACTCCGGCAACCATCTTTTTGTCTTCAAACATGCCTACATCCCGGGGAAGCTTAAACAATTCAAGGGCATCATCCAGGCTGATATTTTCAATAAACTGCCCTTTTTTCATACTTGCAAACTGCTTTTCTTCATCTTCCTGTTCACCAATTTGTACAAGAGGACCAAATTTACCCAATCTGGCGATGACAGGTTTACCTGTTTTAGGATCTTTACCTAATTCACGGGCACTGTTCACATCAGCTCTGGCTACATTGGCTGTTTCTTCTACCCGGGTATGAAACTTTCCATAGAAGTTGTCAATCATATCTTGCCAAACCTGTCCACCATGCGCAATGTCGTCAAATTCCTTTTCTACTTTTGCAGTAAACGAAAAATCAATCACATTAGGAAAGTGCTCTACCAGAAAGTCATTGACAACCATGGCTATATTCGTAGGAAACAGTTTGTTTTTATCAGCACCTGTTATTTCGGTTTTTTCGCTTTTGGAAAAAGTTTTTTTATCAATTTTCATTTCCAGGTACTTCCTTTCTGTACCATCCCTGGATTCTTTGACCACATAGTCCCGCTTTTGTATGGTGGAAATCGTCGGTGCATAGGTAGACGGCCTTCCAATCCCCAGTTCCTCCAATTTTTTAACCAAGGAGGCCTCCGTATACCTTGGTGCAGGCCTGGTAAATGATTCTCTACCTTTCATTTCCAAAAGGTCAAGTACATCACCAATATTCAAAGGAGGTAGCAGGCCTTTGTTTCCACTTTCCTCATCTTCAGGCTCATCATCTGTACTTTCCAGATAAACTTTCAAAAAGCCTTCAAACTTGATCACCTCTCCACTGGCAGTCAATTTTTCATCCGTAGAAGAAATACCAATTGTAGCCACCGTTTTCTCCAATTTGGCATCAGCCATTTGGGAAGCAATGGCACGTTTCCAGATCAATTCATAGAGTCTTTGCTCATTTCTATCCCCATTTACTTCATGTTTTGAAAAATCTGTAGGACGAATGGCTTCATGGGCCTCCTGCGCACCTTCCGATTTGGAACTGTATTTTCTTGGCTCATGGAATTCTGCTCCATAAGCTGAAAGGATTTCATTTTTTGCAGACTGCATGGCATCCTCTGAGAGGTTTACACTATCAGTCCTCATGTAGGTAATTTTTCCCGCTTCGTATAACTTTTGTGCAACCGACATGGTCTGCGCTACAGAAAAGTAAAGCTTCCTACTGGCCTCCTGTTGCAAGGTAGAGGTAGTAAAAGGGGCTGCAGGTGTTTTTTTACCTGGCTTGGTTTCCAGATTTTCTATGTTGAATTCTGCTGCAAGGCATTTTTTAAGAAACTCATCTGCTTCCTCTTCAGTAGCAAATTTCTTGGGCAGTTCAGCATTAAGGGTTTTTCCCTTGATCTCAAATTGCGCGGTTATCCTAAAAGAGGATTTGGCTTTGAATTTTTCAATCTCCCTTTCCCGCTCTACAATCAACCTGACGGCTACTGATTGTACCCTTCCGGCAGAAAGTCCTGTTTTTATTTTTTTCCATAGGATAGGGGATAATTCAAATCCTACCAACCGGTCCAATATTCTTCTTGCCTGCTGGGCATTGACCAGGTCAATGTCAATTTTCCTAGGATTCTCAATGGCCCTTGTGATGGCATTTTTAGTGATTTCCCTAAAAACAATCCTTCTTGTATTTTCATCCTTTAAATTCAAAACCTCCTTTAAATGCCAGGAAATGGCTTCACCCTCCCGGTCATCATCACTTGCCAGGAAAACGGTTTCTGCATCTTTTACAAGACTCTTTAGTTGCTTGATAACCTCTTTCTTATCGGCTGTAACTTCGTAAGTTGGTTTGAACCTATTTTGAATATCGATCGCTTTATCCCCCTTGGGCAAATCCCTTACATGGCCATAACTGGAGACCACTTTATAATCCTTTCCCAAATATCCTTCAATGGTTTTTGCCTTGGCAGGCGACTCCACGATGACTAAATTTTTTGACATAATTTGCTCTATTTTGCAGTATGGCCTCTTTAAAACCATCCTATTAAAAACCTAAAAATAGACGGCAATATATTGCTATCCAAATTTACATCCATTTGATCTGATCTTTAGCACAATTATTTCGTAAGATTGTATAAGAATTCTTGTTTGAATTATGGAGATTAATAAAGTTTTGTTCCTACTTAGACATGGAGAAGCTGCACCCGCTTCAGGTTATGGATTGGATCATTCCAGATCCCTCACCCTGGAAGGAAAAAAACAACTGGAAAGACTTTCCCATACCCTTCAAATAAATGACGTAGAATTTGACTTGGCGCTTTGCAGCAGTTCGACAAGAACCTTACAGACCGCTGAGATCATCACCAAAGCCGCTCCAACCAAAAAACTTGTCCAACTCAATGAACTCTATGAGGCGGATCCTTCCGTAATGCTTGAACTGATCAATAGGACTCCCTCTGATGTGAGGTATCTTCTGGTGGTTGCCCATAATCCCGGGATTTCTGCATTGGCTGCCTACCTATCCTCCGAATCTTTTATAAATTTGAAACCTGGAATGATGGTGAAAATAGCCATCTATCTGGACAAATGGGATGCCATCGGAAAGAATACCGGTTATTTGGCAGAGGTCATTTTGTAAATTGGAATACTTGTAATTATTTTAAACTTATAGTCACAATATGTCTTTAAAGCATAAAATTATTGAACAATTCAATCCCAATGTTATCAGCACAAAGGAGGGTATTTTTGGATTGCCATTCGGCGAAGAAACCGCAGAACTGATCATTATTCCTGTACCATGGGAAGTCACAGTTTCTTATTCACCCGGTACCGCAGATGGTCCAGAGGCTATTCTTAAAGCCTCATATCAAGTAGATTTGTTTCAGGATGATATTCATGATGCATGGAAGATGGGTATTTATATGTCACCAATCCCTGACCAGATTGCTACACTAAGCAGTAATTACAGAATATTGGCTAGAAACTATATTGCCTGGCTTGAAGCTGGGTCGCCCGAAATAGAAACCGAAAGGTTTGCCGCAGTTCCGGAAATAATCAACAAAGCCTGCATGGAAATGCAAAATTGGGTGTATGACGAAGCCAAAAAATACAGAGAAATGGGGAAAATTGTAGCACTTCTTGGAGGAGACCACAGTACTCCTTTAGGGTTGATCAAGGCCTTATCTGAAGCACATACAAGTTTTGGGGTTCTTCAAATTGATGCCCATGCAGACTTGAGAAAAGCGTTTGAAAATTTTGAATTTTCTCATGCCTCTATCGCGTATAATGCCCTTAAATTCCCTCAGATAAGTAAATTGGTACAAGTAGGCATAAGGGATTATTGTGAAGAAGAAGCCATCATGGCCAAAGAAAACAACAGGATCATTACTTTTTATGATAAGGATATCAAGGAAGACATGTATGAAGGGAAAGCTTGGAAAATCATCTGTGATGACATTGTTGACAAGCTACCTGAGGAGGTATATATCAGTATTGATATTGATGGTTTTGATCCAAAGCTTTGTCCCCATACTGGAACACCGGTAGCAGGTGGATTTGAAATGGAACAGATACTATACCTAATGAAACAGGTAGTACGCTCAGGGAAAAAAATAATAGGATTTGACCTCGTGGAAGTCGCACCGGGACCTGAAGGAGACGAGTGGGATGGCAATGTAGGAGCCAGAATACTTTACCGAATGGCCAATCTATTTGGTGTATCCCAGGGAAAACTGAACTTGAAATAAAAAACAGCTGCCTCCCAAAAGCCAAAATACGGGGGCTTTGGGAGGCCGCCTTTCTCTTTTAATCTTTTGTTTGAATCAGGATCACTCCGTTGACCGCTTTTTCACCGTACAAAGGAACCAATTCCATGGCTTTTTCTCCTTTTACGATTTCAAGATACTTGATATCCTTGGGCTTTAAGTCCTGATTTGGAACAAAACCATGTCTCACTTCACCGTCAATGACAAAGACAACATTTTGGGAAGGATTGTTTTTGGATAGCTGAATTCCTCCGGGCTCACCATGAATAGTCCAAGTGGGAGCAAACTCTTTTATTTTTGGCTTTGTCTCCTTACCCATTGCATTATACCCGGTAACTACTATTTCATGGGCCAAATTACTCTTGAGCGGTTTTGGTAGATGAGCCAGCTGAAAAGTTACAGGTACCTGAACCTCATAACCGGAAGCTGAGCCATCTAC
This sequence comes from Cecembia sp., assembly GCF_007126775.1. Taxonomy (GTDB): domain Bacteria; phylum Bacteroidota; class Bacteroidia; order Cytophagales; family Cyclobacteriaceae; genus Cecembia. Next base: position 13,064 of record NZ_SLAP01000142.1, read on the forward strand.
CAGCCATGGTTCCTTATTTAGTTTTAAAACCCTTGATACTTCCTCAGACAGAACTTCTGAAGAACTTTCAACAATGCCAATTTCTTTGATATTCCCTTTATTATCCAGTTTCAACTTGGCCTTAACCATACCTGTAGTTTCAGCTTCTCTGGCTTCAATCGGATATTTGAGATTGCGCCTCATGTATTCCTGGAAAGCAGGAGTGGGTTTGCTATTTAAGTCAATCTGGCTTTCCTGATATCCCTCTTTACCGGTATGTTGTGAAGCAATGGCATTGGATAACTTAAACCGAACTGGCAACCTCATGCGTACTTTGACAGCTTGACCTCTTTGGTAGCCAGGATTCCATTTAGGGCTCTCACTGATCAGGCGTAGGGCTTCTTCGTCCAACCCAAAACCAACTCCCCTAAGGATTTCCGGCCCTTCAACCTGACCTTCCTGATTGATGACAAATGCCAGATAAACTGTACCCTCGATACCATTCGATATAGCAGTCTCTGGATAGTTCATGTTTTTACTAATATATGTATGAAAAGCCTGTATTCCCCCTTTAAACTCTGGAGCATTTTCCACTACATCAAAAACATCCTCTTGTTTTTGTGCTTGAGGCTGATTAACAGAGGTTCCTACTGTCGGCCTGAAGAAGGTATGGGCCGAATTCATGGCGGTCTGCTGTGCAGGATAAAAAGCGAAAGAAACTGCCTGAATGCTAGTTACTGCTTTACCTTGCTTTTTTGCGGGAATCCAATACAACTTTTCTTCTTCAATGAGCTGAAGTACCTTTTCATCCAATCCACCACCAAAACTACTTTTAATGGCAGGTCTGAGAACCTTTCCTTGTTCGTCCACTAAAAATTCAACCTGTAACACACCACCCAAGCCAAGTTCTAATTCCCTTTTGGGAAGCTCTATCTCCTGCATTATGTTCTGGTGCCATACTGACATTCCTTCATTTGGCCTGGCAGGTTCATCTACCTCATACCTCTTGAATGCTCCAGTATAATCTTTATAGTGGACTGAGGTGCCTTTCAAGGCCTTGATAAGCCCCCTGACTTTGATGTATTCTTCCTCAGAATGGATATCAGAAAATTCATATAGTAATTCTCCAATCTGTGCTTGTAATTTTCCCTCATCCCATTTCCCAATCAGTTCATAATGTTGAGGGTTTTGAATCCTTTTTACTTTTACATGTACATCCAAGGAATCCTGTGAAGCGATCAGCCGGGTCCTGATATCCTCTAAGTTTGAGGTAATATTGCTGGAAAAGAATCCCAAACCCCTTTCAGTTTTCATAGACACCAAAGCCATTAACAAAAAAGAGAGCGGAAAAACCATGAAAGTTTTTATCCAGTTTTTCTTGGATGATTTTTTCATCATTAAAATTCTTTTCAGTGTGGTTGAACGGGAAAAATAACTTCCTATAGGCAAATCTATCCCTTTGAAAGCCATTTTAACGACAAGTTTGGGATATGAAGTTTTGTCTAACGCTAGACGAAAGACTCCTTCATCCGCAAGGTACTCATGTACATCAATCAAGGCAGACCGCAGCAAATGGATTCCTGGATTAAACCAAAAAACGGTGGTCAATAACTGATAAAACAGCAGATCATAAGTATGTCCCTGCTTGATATGTTCAATTTCGTGGGTCAATATCTGTTCTTCTTCTTCCTTCTTTAAATTCTGGGAGTCATCCCAGAATAATTTATCGAAATAGGAGAAGATAGGGGATAAGCCAAATGTTGGAATCAGAAAGAACCCATATTTGAGATTATATCGCGTTTGGTACCAACCTTTTTCCTTGAGCATTCTCATTTGAATAAAAATCCAGCCCAACCTTAATGACAACAAAAATAAAATTGCAAGATAAAAAAGGATAACGTAATCTTTCCCTGTCCAAAGTACAGGGAGTTTGGAGCCCTGTATGGTTATTTCAGGGAGTCCAAAAGTGGCTACAAAGTCATCGGGCGCCTCCTCAATGGCAAGCGCCCGATAAAATTGTGTTTGTTCTAAAGATACACTTGGCTTTGCAAAATTAACCGGAATGTTAACCAAAGGCATAAGCAAAGCCAATACAGGACTGACCAAAAGGTATACCCGGCTAAGCATCAATGTTTTTTCGTTTTTCAGGAATAAGCAATAAATCCCATAAAAAACCAACATACTGAACGTACTCAACCAGATATAATCCAAAAAGACAGCCATGTTATGCTATTTGGATTCTTCCTTGACTTCGTTCAAAATCTTTTCGATTTCTTTTACATCCAGATTTTTATCCTTTGCAAAGAAGGATGCCAATTTGGAGAAAGAGTCACTGAAGTAACCACCCAATAATTTCTTGATGGAGAAACTCCTATACTCATCCTTAGATACAATAGGGAAGTATTCGTGTGATTTTCCATAAGCCTTATGGCTGACAAAACCTTTTCTTTCCAAAATACGGACAATGGTTGAAACAGTGTTGTACGCCGGTTTTGGCTCTGACATTTTTTCTAGGATATCTTTGACGAAACCTTTCTCGATGTCCCAGAGGATCTGCATGATCTGCTCTTCTGCTCTTGTTAGTTCTCTCATAACTGTGTTTAAGTTTAAATTCGTTTACAACTTATCACTTTAGTTTTTAATTTGCAATATTCTTAGATAAAAAATTTA
>NZ_SLAP01000090.1 GCF_007126775.1 Cecembia sp.
TAAACATATGCTTTGGGTTAAACCTTCAACGAATTTACAAAATTTCCCTCATTTTTCACTTATGTCCCTCTGTTTTAGAATAGTGCATAACTTACTTATTGTTACATGTTTGTACTGCCAAGCCATCAAAAATTGACGGCTTATTACGTAAATTACACTATTTATTTAAAAATAATGTTTTTTATAAATCATCAAATGGTGATTTAATTTCTGAAATCCTTTTCCGGCTAACATGAGTATAAATCTCTGTAGTCTTACTACTCTTATGACCCAATAACTCCTGTATATACCTTAAATCTGTCCCACTTTCCAATAAATGAGCCGCATAAGAATGGTAAAAAAATACAACTTCCTGATATTCTGACACCTCACTTTATACCAACAAAAACCTACTTGCACTTATCCTGATGCACACGGGCATAAATGCTCCCTTGGGCAAGGGCCTGCTGCAGGTCATTGCAACCCGTTCTATCATTGAGGTTGAGCTTTGCCACACCCCTATGGGCCAAAGCCTCCACATGATTGGGTTTTTCCTTCAATACCGCATCAAAATCCTCCAAAGCCCAAGTAGAATGACCGATCAGCATCAGCACCAATCCCCTATTGTACATGGCTGTCAGATTATCCGGATCATAACGCAAGGCACTGTTAAATGAACCGGCCGCTCCCAAGATATCCCCGATCTGGGAACGGGCCATGCCCTGATAAAAATGTACCCGGGAATCCTTGGGTTCCAATTCCTTTGCAATCTGAAAAAACTCCTCTGCACTCTGGTACCTCTCATTCATCAAAAGGGTCCTCGCCAAAAGAAAAATAATCTCAAAATCCTTGGCATCATGCTTGGCTGCAATCAATAGGTGGTTTTCTGCTTGCCGGTAATTCTCCAACTTCCAATAAATTTTCCCAATCCCTGCATGGGCCTGGGCATAAGTGGGATCCAAACGCAAAATGGACTTGTAATCCTCTATAGCATCTTCAAATGATTCCAGCTCTTCGTAAGCCCTGGCTCTCAAATGCAAAGATTTGATATCGGTCACATTGAGAAATAAGGCTTTGGAAAACTCCTTGACCGCATCCTCATAGGCACCGGAGCGGAATAAGCGCTCTCCCTCCGAAAAAGTCCCAAAACAAGAACCTAACAGGATCAATAACAAGAATGGCAATAGGTTACGCAGCATGAGTTCAAGGCTTTTGCATCAAAACTAACAATTTATTTACATATTCCCCAATGCTGAATATGTTTTTGAAAAAAAATGGGTGATTAATCCATAAGGAAATACCATACACCCATAAACACTTTAAACCAAAGACTTAACCCGGCCAATGGGTTTCAATGCCCTGCTCCCTGATCAGGGACTGGAAGTCCTTTAATAGTCCCTTATCTTCTCTCACCGTTTTGGGCATTACCCCTTTTCCCTTCGCAAAAGCAATCAACATTCCTACAGCCTCCCCTATACTCCACTCTACGGGATGAAGCCTGTAACAACCATTGGTAATATGAGTGGTCCCGATATTTTTATTGGCAGGCAATAAATTTTCCATTTTTTCAGGAATCAAAGCCCCCAATGGGATCTGAAAAGGTAATGATGGAAAGTCAATATAATTGTCTCCATTTGAACTGGGATGCAGATCAATATGGTAATATCCTATGCCTACGCTATCAAAAAATTCAGCTGACTTTAGCTCCTCTCCTTCTTTACCTGTTACCATTTCCCGCTGCTCCTTTCCCACATGTTCCTCCAATACAGTAAATAACGCTTTTATTCTCCTGGACTCTCTGACATAAGGATACTTGGCCAATCCGTCTGAGGTGCCCACCACATCAGGTCTCAACCGCAATCCAGACCAACCCATTCCCCCATCTGGTCTTGGGGCCTCTGTCTGTAACCAATACAAAAGAGATAAACTCAATTGCTTCCCACCTTCTACATGCTGCGCAAAGGTTTCTTGGGATACATCAATCAAATTCCCCGGTATGTAATCATTTTGGGGCCAATTGACCAAAGAAATGTCCCCGGCATAAAAACCAGGATCACAATTATGCCTATTGAAAATTCTCCTGTAAAGCCATAAATTGAGCAAATCTCCTGTGGGCAGACCTTCCGGATGGAATCCCAACATCTTGGGTTGAAGGGTTTGGGGATTAGAGTAATGCAAAGCCAACATACTGCCCGGCCAGGGATGTCTTAAATCAGGCACGTAAGACTTCCAAAAATCATATTGGTATGGCTTAGGAATGGTCCAATCTTCCCCTTTGACATAATCCATGGCAAAACAAACAGTAAAAGCCTGATTATTTTCAGGATCGCCAATTTCAGGGGCATGCAATTCCCCAGTTTGGGCTTTGGACTCAGTTCCTGTGACATAAGCCGTGTCTGTTAAAGGCAGTAAATCACCCAATTCTGTAGCATCTATAAAATAAGGCGCTAAAAGTTGTACCTCAACCCCATTTTGAAGAGATTTTGCACCAATGGCACTCACTTTCTTTCCATCGGAATTGGCATTCTGGACCTGATGGTCCAATAAAATCACTATTTTCCGCGCACTCTCATAAGGGGCAAACATTTGCTGCAGGACAGCCAATGCTACTTTGGGTTCATGGCATAGCCGGGAAACCGCTCCATCCCCGGGGTTGAGGTGTTCTCTGGACCTCGCCTCATCAGTCAAAGGATAATGAGCCCGATAGTATTCCCGAACCTTATTCCTAAATTCCCTATACAAAGCAGTCGCACCATGAGTTTCAATCCAAACATGCTCGTCAGGTGGTACGGCCTGCTGAGTCAATTGACCACCAATCCAATCTGTCTCTTCAGTCAGAATTACACTCAGACCATTTCTCAGGGCAGCAAAGGCGGCAGCGCAGCCTCCCATACCTCCTCCTGCTATCACTACATCAGCCTCTAGGGTTTTTCCGTTCTCAGAAATTTTGACCTCTGGAAAAGATGCCATGGATGTGCTGGCAAATATGGGGGAAACTGACATTGCCCCCGTTCCCAGGGCCAAGCTCGAAATAAAAGACCTTCTCTTCATATTGGTTCATTTATATATCATCTTTCACTAGGGGTTTACACCCGGGAGAGGTACCGCTTTGTGGATTCAAACTATCGATTCTACAGACAATCGCTCATATCTTGTTTCTCGCTCCTTTCATCTCGCATCTAAACTCCCTCTCCTCAAAGCACTCCCTTTGTGCTTGGCAATTGATTCAAAGCCGTCTTATCCCTTGCCACAGCCATCTTGATCGCCCTTGCCAATCCCTTAAAAATCGCTTCAATCTTATGGTGTTCATTATTCCCTTCAGCTTTGATATTCAGGTTACACTTGGCCGTATCACTGAAAGATTTAAAGAAATGGAAAAACATTTCGGTAGGCATATCCCCTATTTTTTCACGCTTAAATTCCGCCTCCCAAACCATCCAGGGCCTTCCACCAAAATCGATGGCCACCTGGGCCAGTACATCATCCATAGGCAAAAGAAATCCATAACGGTAAATGCCTTTTTTATCCCCTAAGGCCTTCAAATAGGCTTCTCCTAAGGCCAAAGCCGTATCCTCAATGGTGTGGTGTTCATCGATGTGTAAATCCCCCTTTACCTCAATGGTTAGATCAGCCCCTCCATGTTTACCCAATTGCTCCAACATATGGTCAAAAAAGGGCAAACCGGTATAAATTTCGCATTTACCGGAACCATCAAGGTTGACGCGAACATGGATATCTGTTTCTGAAGTCTTGCGGTAGACCTCTCCAACCCTGGCTGGAAGTCTGAGGAATCCGTAAATCTCGTCCCAATCTTGGGTACAAAAATCAGCACCTTTTATGGCCTCACCAAAATAAATCGATTTACAACCCATATTTTGGGCCAATTGCACATCAGTTTTCCTATCACCGATTACATAAGAATTGGCCAAGTCATAATCTCCCTTCATATACTGGGTCAACAAGCCTGTACCCGGTTTTCTAGTAGGGAGGTTTTCATGTTCAAAAGACCGGTCGATATGCACTGCCGCAAACTCGACACCTTCATTCTCCAAAGTCAATAACATCTTATTATGTGCAGGCCAAAAGTCTTCCTCCGGCAGAGAAGCGGTTCCCAAACCATCTTGATTGCTGACCATCACCAATTCAAAATCAGTTTCTTCAACGATCCTCCTTAAATTAGAAATAACCTTTGGGATAAATTCCAGATCTTCAAGACTATCGATCTGAAAATCCGTCTGTGGCTCCACTATGATGGTCCCATCCCGGTCAATAAAAAGTGCTTTTTTCATCAATTATAGGTTTTTGATAATAGGTTCATATCTTTTCAAAGCTTCCAGCAACTTTGTATTTTCTTCTCTGGTTCCTACTGATATCCTCAGGCAATCTTCACAGAGAACCACCTTGGACCGGTCCCTAACTATGATCATTTCATGGATTAAGTATTCGTAAATTTTTCTTGCATGATCCATTTTGACCAAAATAAAATTGGCATGGGAAGGGTAGCAATTTAGGACAAAATGTAACTTATCCAGTTCCCCTTCTAGAAAAAGGCGCTCTTTCAACACCTCTTTGACCAAGGGTGCTATTCTTTGCGCCTGGTCCAAAGATTCCAACACTTTCTGTTGGGTAAGTCCCGAGATATTGTACGGAGGTTTGATCAGGTTCAGAATTCGGATGATTTTTTCGGAAGCAAAAGCCATCCCAATGCGCAAATTGGCCAGTCCCCAAGATTTGGAGAAGGTCTGCATAACCAAAAGATTAGGAAATTGCTTTAATTCAGTGGTGAAACTGGGCTCGTCACTGAAATCTATGTAAGCTTCATCTACTACAACCAAACCATGGAACTTTTGAATGATTTGCCGGATAGCTTTCCTGTCCATTTTATTGCCACTGGGATTATTAGGGGAGCAGATGAAGATAATTTTGGAGTTTTGGTCCACAGCATCGAGGATGGCATCGGACCGTAGCTGAAAATTTTCGGTAAGATTCACCTTTTTTACAGCAATGTCATTGATAGCCGCCGAGACTTCATACATGCCATAAGTAGGCGGAAGGAGGATGATATTGTCCTTTCCTGGCACACAAAAAGCACGCATAAGTAAATCTATGGCCTCATCACTGCCATTTCCCAAAAAAATCTGCTCAAAACGTACTTCCTTGATCAACTGTAACTTTTCCTTGACCTCCACCTGATACGGATCCGGATATCTGTTAAATCCTTCTCCCGTCAAGGAGCCGTATGGATTTTCATTGGCATCCAAAAAAACCCCCACTTTCCCGGAATATTCATCCCTGGCAGAAGAATAAGGTTTGATCTGAAGAATATGTGGTCTTAATAATTTTTCGAGTTCAAATGCCATCACTTCTTATTTTTTAGGTATTTGAGGCGCAGGGTTACGGCATTTTTGTGCGCGTCCAAGAGTTCATTGGCTGCCATGATCTCTATTGTTTGCCCTAGATTTTGTATACCTTTTTCAGTGATTTTCTGATAGGTGATTTTTTTGAAGAAACTATCCAAAGAAACCCCGGAATAATTTCTTGCATAGCCGTATGTTGGGAGGGTATGGTTGGTACCAGATGCATAATCCCCAGCGGATTCCGGTGTGTAATTTCCGATAAATACAGAACCAGCATTGATGATCTTATTTACCGCTTCCTCTTCATCCTCCACGCAGATGATCAGGTGCTCAGGAGCGTAATCGTTGATCAACTCCAAAGCCGTATCCTTGTGTCCCATGATCACAGCAACTGAATTTTCCAAGGCCCTTTTGGCGATATCTTTCCTGGAAAGTGATTCCAATTGCGCTTCTACTTCCTTGAGGACTTTTTTGGCAAATTTCTCTGTATTGGTCACCAGAACTACCTGGGAATCCACTCCGTGCTCCGCTTGAGAAAGCAGGTCCGCGGCCACAAAAGCCGGTATGGCTGATTCATCTGCATAGACCAAAACCTCTGAGGGCCCTGCAGGCATATCTATGGCTACGCCTTTCTTCACCGCCAACTGCTTTGCCGCTGTTACATATTGGTTACCCGGTCCAAAAATCTTATCCACCTTAGGTACTGATTCTGTTCCATAGGTCATAGCTGCTATTGCCTGTGCCCCTCCAGCTTTGACGATTTTATCAATACCGATCAGGTCTGCTGTATACAGAATGGCCGGGTGAATATTTCCGTGTTTATCAGGAGGAGTAGAAAGAACAATTTCCTCACAGCCAGCTAGATTGGCAGGTATTCCCAACATCAATACGGTGGAAAAAAGCGGCGCTGTTCCGCCGGGAATATACAGGCCTACACGTTGTATGGGGACTGACCTGCGCATGCAGGTTACTCCCTCCATAACCTCCATCTTGAGTTCAGGTGTCACCTGGGCTGCATGGAATTTTTCTATATTTTTCTTGGCCGAAGCTATTGCTTCCTTCAGTTGGGGATCGACTAAATCTCTGGCCTGCTTGATTTCATCTAAGCTAACCAGGAGATTTTTGATCTGTACATGATCGTACTCTAAAGCAAACTTTTTCAAAGCCTTATCTCCTGAGCGTTTTACCTTGCGCATGATGGGCTTGACGATTTTCCCGATCTCTTTGGTTTTTTGAACCGGTCTCTTCAAGGCCTTCTCCCACTCTGATCTGCTTGGATTTATTATCGTTTTCATAGGTTAATCTTTGCATTTGTTTCTTAAATCTCAATTCTTATGTCACAGTACTTGGTACAACCCCTTCTTGTTTCTCTTAAGATTACTCTTCGCGTAGACATGACAAGGATAAGCTTTTCATTGCAACAACCCTAAAAAGCTATGCGGTTGCTGATTATCCGTAACTAATCCTCCGTTTTGCAGTTACCGAAATCCGCCTTCCCACTTCTATTCTTTCTTCTTTCCATTTTTTCTATACCTCTGAGAGATGCTTCACTTCGTTACCAATAACAGATTGCTTGACTCGTTACCCTGACGAAGGAAAGGTCCCCAAAAATATGGGAGATTCTTCTCCCGAATTACTCGGGGTCAGAATGAGGGCAATCAACATGTCATCCTCGTTTCTATACGTTTTCCTACATGTTAAAATCTCAGGATGACGGCTACGAACGCGATTCAATCTTACGAAACCCGTCTTCCGAAATCCGAAATTCTTTCCTCTTACATATTGCTTCTTCCCTTTCCCCTCAAATCACCATCTTCTCTATCGGTACCACCAAAATCCCCTCTGCACCTGCTGCCCTGAGCTCCTCAATATTTTCCCAAAACTGATCTTCACTGATGACTGAATGTACAGAAGACCAACCTTCCTGCGCCAAAGGCAAAATTGTCGGACTTCTCATCCCTGGGATCAGTTCAATGATCCTATCCAAGGAGGCGTTTGGGGCATTGAGTAATACGTATTTGTTGCTTTTCCCTTTTTGTACAGCATTGAGCCTGAAAAGCAACTTATCTACAATCGTCAGTTTTTCTTCAGAAAGGGATTTATTGGCAATCAAAACCGCTTCTGATTTGAAGATTTCTTCTACTTCCTTAAGCCCATTCATCATCAGGGTAGATCCTGAACTCACAATATCGCAAATCCCCTCTGCAAGCCCAATGCTCGGAGCAATTTCCACTGAACCCGAAATTTCGTGAATATCTGCCTGTATACCGTTATTGCTAAGGTAATCCCCTAGGATTTTGGGATAAGAAGTAGCAATACTTTTGCCCTGAAAATAATGCACATTAGTATAAGCTTCACCTTTTGGAATGGCAAGGGACAGTCTGCACTTAGAAAATCCCAGCTTTTTTAGAACATTGACATCCTTATCTTTTTCGACCAATTCATTTTCTCCCACTATTCCCAGATCAGCCACACCATCAGCTACATAACCGGGAATGTCATCATCTCTCAAAAAAAGGAATTCAATTGGAAAATTGGTGGAAACAGATTTGAGCTTACCTGTACCATTGTAAAATTTGATGCCACATTCCTTAATCAAAGCCAAGGAGTCATCACTCAATCTACCGCTTTTTTGTACGGCTATACGGATCATATTATTCATGTACGCAATATACATTTAGTATTAAAATCTAAATAGGTTTTTTGGATAATGGGGCTGTATATTGATGCCAACAGCCATCCTCGGGCGATATGTAAATAGTTTTCCTCCTCAGGAGGAATGATGCACATGATGAACTGAGACCACTGTCCTTTTGACGGAAAAAGTATCGATATGAAATTTCGTGCTGTTCATCTGGATGCAAATATAAAGTCAATGTCATAACATGCAAATGAAAAGAATGTTTTTTCCCATTTCAGTAAGGATCCACATCCACTATGAAGCGTACCGATCTGAAATCCTTGTCAGACTGTAAGGCTTCCAGTTGCTGCTGCAGTTCCTGTTTGAAATGAGCCTGGGCATTGCTGCTCCTGTCCAACTTCACCACAGACTCAAAGATGAATTGGTTTTTTATTTTTCCAATGAGTCCTTTTTCCGGACCCAAGAGGATCTTCTTGACCTGAATTGCCGACATAAGATTATGCAGGTGTCTGGCGGCCCTTTCTGCAGTTTTGTAATCCTTGTGCCGCGTGGTCACTTTGAGAAGTTTAACAAAAGGTGGATAAAAAAACCGCTGCCGGTCTCCCATCTCCTGAAGGTAAAAATTCCTGTAGTCACCGGAAATGATCTGCTGGAAGATTGCCTGCTCCGGCCTTCTCGTTTGAATTACCACCTGTCCCTTTTTATCCCTTCTTCCTGCCCTCCCTGCTACCTGAGTGATCTGTTGGAAAGCACGTTCTCCTGCTCTGAAATCTGGAAAATAGAGGATCCTGTCCGCATCCATCACCCCCACTACCGTCACCCGGTCAAAGTCCAATCCTTTCGTGATCATTTGGGTACCTACCAAAATATCTACATTGCCCGAACCAAATTCTTCCAAAAGCCGCTGATAACCATACTTACTCCTTGTCGTATCCAGATCCATACGTGCAATTCTTGCTTCCGGAAACAATAGGGACAGGCTCTCTTCAATGCGCTCTGTTCCCAGCCCCACTGCACCCAACTTGGAGCTGCCGCAGGCAGGGCAGACATGCGGGACTTTTTCTTTAAACCCGCAATAATGACAACGCATTTCCTCTCCAAATTGATGGTAGGTCAGGCTCACATCACAATGTTCACATTCCGGTATCCAACCGCAGTCCTCACAGGAAATGTAGGGTGCATAGCCTCTTCTGTTCTGGAAAATCAAAACCTGCTCCTGCCTGTCTAATGCCTCCTGTATCTTCTCCCGCATCAGACGGGTAAAATCAAGTTTCAGCAGGTTTTTCTTTTTGTCCACCAACATATCTGCCAATTGGTACTCAGGTAGCTGCGCCTCCCCATAACGTTTCTCCATACTGGCATATCCGTATTTATGGGTCCGGGCATTGTAAAAAGATTCAAAGGAAGGGGTGGCTGAACCCAATAAAGTTTTAGCCTGATGCAACCAGGCCAACATGATGGCCGCATCGCGGGCATGAAAGCGAGGAGCTGGATCATATTGCTTGTAGGAAGGTTCATGCTCCTCGTCTACAATCACTAAACCTATACTGTCAAAAGGCAGAAAAATGGAACTCCTCACTCCCACCACAAAGGAAAGCTTTCCGCTCAAAATTCCATTCCATACCTCGACCCGCTCATTGTCGGAATATTTGGAGTGGTATACCCCCATGCTGCTGCCAAAAACCTGCCTCAACCTACCAACCATATGGGTTGTCAGGGCAATTTCTGGCAATAGCAATAAAACCTGGGAGCCCCCTGCCAATGCTTCCTGAATCAAAGTGATGTACAACTCAGTCTTGCCACTTCCTGTAATACCGTGCAGCAGTACAGTATGCTTTTCTTCAAAGGAATCCTTAATCTTGGTCTGTGCAATTTCCTGCTCTTTCGAAAGAAGGATGGGTTTATCGCTCCCCTCCTCTTCCTCAAATCTGCTGACAATAAGCTTAAATTCTTCCAAAACCCCATTTTTCACCAATGTTTTTAGGGAGGAAGCAGACATACCTGCATCAGTGATCACTTTTTTTTCCAAGCCTTTTTGATTGAGCTCAGGTTGCCGGTATACAGGCACCTCCTGCAGGTATTTGAGAAGGATTTCCTCCTGCTTGGGTTTGGCACTGATTGCATTGAAAAGTGCTTCTAATGCCGGCTTATCGCTGAGCAGCTCAGTTTTTAAACGGATCCTGGATTCTACCTTTGGGCTGTATTTTTCTTTCACCTGTTCAAAAACCAAAATGGCCTCTTTGATCACCAGGCTTTTGATAATCCCATGAATGGACTTGATGCCCAGCACCACTTCACAGTCCTCATAACTCATCTCCTCTTTGTTTTCTAAGGCTTTGAGAAGAAGGGCTTCCCTATCATCCAAAGGATAGGGAGAGGTGTCCAAATCGTAGGTGGGATTCAGCTGTATTTTACTTTCGCTGCTCAGTTTTAATCCGGATGGAAGGGCTGCATTCATAACCTCTCCTATGTGACAGCAATAATAATCTGCCATCCATGCCCAAAAACGGATCTGAATGGGATTGACTGTGGCATGGTTATCCAAAAGGTCCAAAATGGGTTTGGCCTCATAAGCTGCAGGAGGTTTTTGATGCACTTTGCCTACAATGCCTGTGAGTATTTTCTTCCTGCCAAATTGCACAATAACCCTGAATCCTATCCCGATTTCCTCCAGCATATGCTTGGGGATTTTATAAGTAAACATTTTGGGAATGGGCACAGGTAAAATGATATCCGCAAATGAACCGGATGAAGAATCTGCCTGCTCTAATTGATCTCCAAATAGTGTTTCCAAAAGTTTAATCTTCTAATCTTTTACCAACAATAACAAATATGTGAAACCGTCTCCCTGAATGAATCGAAAGCCTATCTTAATGCTTTTGAAGGAACTCCCCTAAAGCACCCGTAACTCCTGATTTTTTAACAGTTATGAGACCCTACAGAAAAGGAAATGATATAAATCCAGAATAAATCATTCGTAAAATAAACCAATTCCCTTGGGAAATCTAACAAACGAAATAATTAATTGAAAACAAAAAAACCGGACTTAGAAATCGATACAAAAATCTTAATCGCAAGGATGATATTTTTTACAATCCAAATTTCCGTTTAGTTTTACAAAGCATTCAAAATACAACAATCAGCTATGAACAAAAGGCTTTTTTTAAAATCCCTTGGACTAGGGCTTGTGGGCTTTCCCCTTTCCTCCTCCATTTTACCTGAAAGCCCTGCTAAAAAGGTCCTGCTTCCAAATGCCCTTCAACGGGGAGATAAAGTGGGACTGATCAGCCCTTCAGCGGCTACAGCCGACAGGATTCAGTTCAAGTTTGCGCAGGAAACGCTAGAGGCCTTAGGATTTGAAGTAGTCTTAGGTCTTCATTGGAAAAACAGAAGGGGGCATCTTGCCGGGACAGATGCGGAAAGGGCTGAAGACCTGAATAAGATGTTTGCCGATAGCAGTATTAAAGCACTTATCTGTATCCGCGGCGGTTCAGGTGCGGCCCGAATCTTGCCTTTGATAGACTATAAAACCATCCAAAGAAACCCAAAACCTATCTTGGGTTACTCAGACATCACCGCACTTCATTGCGCCATCCATACACAGACAGGACTCATTACTTTTCACGGACCCAATGGTACGGGAAGCTGGAACAGTTTCAATGTGCAGCAGTTCGAAAAAATGTTTTTTGAAAAAGAATTGGTTGCGTTTGAAAATGAACAAGTGAAAGGCGATGACCTGATTGTGAAACAGAACAGAATACAGACCATCAGGTCTGGTAAAGCCTCTGGAAAAATCTTGGGCGGGAATCTGACAGTACTGACTGCCCTTTCAGGTACACCTTATTTTCCTGATTTCAAAAATTCTATCTTATTTTTGGAAGATATCGGAGAAGATCCATACAAAATTGACAGGATGCTGAGCACCTTAGCACTCAATGGTACATTGAGTAAAATCAAGGGATTTATTTTTGGTCAATGTACAGACTGCAGCCCCTCCGGTGGATACGGCTCTCTCACTTTAGATGATATATTGGATGATTACATTTTACCGCTTAACATTCCTGCATTCAGAGGAGCCATGATAGGACATGTCTCCAAGCAATTCATCGTTCCTGTTGGAGCTCAGATAGAAATGGATGCCGATGCAGGGACATTTAGATTACTTGATAAAGTCTTTCAGAAATGATAAACTACATACACCTCTGTACATTGATAGCCTTTACGCTACTAATGGGTTGCAGCCAAAAAGAAAATACAGAAAACACCATGACAGATTCACCTTTCACCTACCTGGCCTTGGGCGATTCCTACACCATTGGGGAAGGTGTAGAGGAAGGAGACAGGTATCCCAATCAGACGGTATCCTTACTTCATGAAAAAGGATATTCTTTTGAAAAACCAACCATCATCGCCAAAACAGGATGGACTACAGATGAGCTACAGCAAGGAATAGCCGAGTCCGAAATAGCCGGAAAGAGTTACGACTTGGTAACTTTACTGATAGGGGTCAACAACCAATACCGTGGTAGGGCACTTGATAATTATGAAAACGAATTCCGTTCCTTATTGGAGCAGGCCATTCGTTTTGCCAACAACAAAGCAGATCATGTGGTGGTAATTTCCATCCCTGATTGGGGGATAACCCCATTTGCCGAGGAAAGAAAAACGGACAGGGGAAAAGTGTCCCAAGAAATTGATCTATTCAATGCTTCTAACCGTACCATTTCAGAGGATTTGGGTGTGCATTACATTGAAATTACAGCGCGTTACAGGGCAATCGGTGCCGCGCCAGAAATGCTGGTAGCTGACAAGCTCCATCCCAGCAGCAAAGTTTATGCGGAGTGGGCCAAAGACTTATCGGCTTTGATTGTTGAAAGGATGAATTTTTAACAAATTTTGTTATGTGTTCTGCAATTATTGGCAGTAAAATTGTATTGATCAAGTCAATACAATGCTGCAATAATGAGAAACTTGATTACTATAGGTCTTTCCATCTTACTCTTGGCCATGATGTCCTGCAAATCGGAGCTTAGCTTGAACGATGTACCCCATGAAAAGAAAATAATTTGGGTAAATAGCAGTATGATTCCATGTACAGGAGTTGCTCCTATGCAGTGTTTGGAAGTGCGGCCATGACAATAATGGTCTGTGGTCCTGAAAATATAGAATTAGAGAAAAAATATACTGACGCACTAAAGGAAATAAAACAATACAGAATTTCTGAATCTAAATTATTGCTTTTGGATGAGAAAGAACAGATAAAAATAGTGTTGAGGAATGTAGATTAAAACCTAATTTAGATTGAAGGTTAAAAGAAAAAGGAGGCCTTTGCCTCCTTTTTCTTTTAACCTTATTTGCCTTTAGGCAAAACGTTGGAAATCAGGGATACTTTTTCGATGGGTTCTGAAGCATTGGAATAAATCCTTACTACAGAATTTTGCTTGCCCATTTTTCCTGCAGAATTGAACACCACTTTCAGTTCACCAGAAGCACCAGGAGCGATGGGTTGCTTGGGCCAGTTGGGAGCAGTACAACCGCAGGTTACCGCCACATTGGATATTACCAAAGGCGTATCTCCTGTATTGTTAAAAACAAAGGTATGTTCTACCTTATCCCCCTGGGTGATGTCTCCAAAATCAATGGATTTTTCTTTGAATTCCATGACGGCACCCTTTTTCTCCGTTTGTGCCTGCACTGTAAGGGCCAATAGGGCCATTACTGACAGCATAAACAACTTTTTCATAGTAATTGTATTTAGTTTTCGTTTGTTACTCCATTTGGATTGCTAATATAAAACTTTGAATTGAAGTTTACCATAAACAATTCCTTCTTTGCACGGGTCATGGCTGTATACAGCCATCGGATATAATCCTTATTAACCATTTCGTCTGTGAGGTAACCCTGATCGACGAAGACAGCCTCCCATTGCCCTCCTTGTGACTTATGGCATGTCAGTGCATACGCAAATTTAACCTGTAAGGCTGAAAGATATGGGTCTTTTTTTATCAGTTCCATCCTTTCCGCCTTATTGGCCACATCTGCATAATCTTCAGACACCTGCCGGTAAAGCGTTCGGTATGCTTCATTGCTTAAGGAAGGCCCATCACTATAAAGGGTATCCATGATCACTTTAGCTTCAAAGTAAGGCTCATCCGAATAATCCAGCAACCTCAGTTCAAGTGTTGCAAATCTCAGGCCATACATTTCTTCGAAGGACCTTATTTTTACTACCTCAATAAAATCACCATTGGCCAGAAAATTCACCTTATCCGAATCAGCCATATAAGTATAGTTATTTTTGACGATCATCAACAGGTCACCTGCACTGATTTCATCATCAAAAAAATGGATGGTTCTTCTTATGTATTGATTGTACTGAACTGCAGATTTATTGGAGCGTGTAATGATAGCGGTGTTTTCTATCCCATATTTATTGTAGGCATATCTCAAACCATCTTCCAGTCTTTCGCCTGTCATTTTGAAGAAATCCTTAAAGCCTGCTGTTTGAAAAAGAATCAAGGGTTCCTTGGCGGGAATCTGATTTCTGAGAAAAGTGGCATTGTAAAGTATCCCTGATTCCAATTCCTGACGCATCACCTCGGTGAGTTCAGTTCCATCAACTTTGAGCCTGAAATGCCGGATAAGGTAACCACTGTCCAATCCGGGACTTAAACTACTGCCAACAGGCGGCAATTGTGCCGTATCCCCTACCAAGAAAAGTCTATTGCTGGACTCTTGAAAGACAAACTGGATCAGATCACGTAATAGACTGCGGCCACTCTGCGATTCATCTGCCAACATGGAGGCTTCATCTACAATAAACAGTGTGTCTTTGTAATAATTTTTGAGCAAATCAAAGCCCGAGCCCAGGTCACCTACTTGGTCTTTTGGACGGTAAATGATCTTATGAATCGTAAAAGCTGCTTTTTGACTGTAATTTCCCATCACCTTGGCTGCCCGCCCTGTGGGAGCGAGGAGCATGGATCGTGTTTTAAGCTTTGGTAGGATTTTTACCAAAACAGAAATCAGCGATGTCTTTCCAGTACCGGCATATCCTTTTAGAATAAAAGCATCACTGGCATCTTTTTCAAAAAAATCATCCATTTTGGCAAAAAAAGCCTTTTGCCCAGATGTCGGCTCAAAAGGGAAATATTTTGTCAGCAAAAGGGAGGGCTTAGGCCCGTTCTCTTTATCTTTACTTCTCATTGCAGGAGCAATCTAAGTGTAATATGACGAAATTGGAAAAAGAGCTGGTAGATAAATTTGGAGGGAGACTTAGAACACGGGTCAATGGCGTGCTCATCCGGGAAAATGCCATTTTAATGATCAAGCATAAAATGGCGGAAAACCGTTATTTTTGGAATGTACCCGGTGGGGGCATGAAATATGGAACATCCGTAGAAGAAAACCTTATCCGGGAATTTAAGGAAGAAACCGGGCTTGATATCAAAGTTCATAATTTTATATGCGCCCATGAATTCCTTGAACCTCCATTACATGCCATTGAGCTGTTTTTTATGGTTGAACAGGTGGGAGGTATCCTGCAAAAAGGCAGCGATCCTGAACTTGACAAGGGGAAGCAATTGATCACTGAAATCGGCTATTTAAAACTCGAAAATCTCAATTTGATAGAAAATAAAGAAAAACATCCCGTATTTTGGGGAATAAAATCGCTCAATGATGTGAGAAAATGGAATGGATATTTTAATTTTGAAAATAATTCGATAAAATAGCATTCCAATTATTACCATCAACCTTTAATAAAGATTAAAATATCTTAAAAATGACGCTAACCAGAATCTTATCCGTAGTCTTCTTATTAGGTGCTCTTGGACTTGGCTATATGCTGTTCAGGAGTGTAGACAATGTCATGCAGGAAGAAAAAAGAATTGCAGCCCTTGAATCAAGAATTATCGAAAAGCTTCAGATGCTGAGAGATGCCCAAATTGCCTACATTGCTTCAAAAGGTGAATATGCAGACAATTGGGACAGCCTGAGAAACTTCATTGAAGATGGTGAAATCTGGCTGATTGAAAGAAAAGAAACCACCACACTACTGGAATACGGAAAAGAAGAAACTACCGTTACTTATGATACATTAGGTTCTGTGATGGTGATGGATTCCTTGTTTAACGAAAGAAGGTACCCTAATTTTAATTTGGAAAACCTACATATAGTCCCCGGTTCAGGTGGACTGGAATTTGAGTTCTTTGCTGATAAAATCGAAAGAAGTCAAAGAGAAATTGGCGTATTTGAAATTAGAGATCCAGCTCCGATCAATCCCAAAAGAAGGGAGAACAACAATGAAAGAGCACTTAGGGTAGGATCAAGAACCGATTCTTCCACCTCAGGTAACTGGGAGTAATTTTGATTCAAACGATAGAAAATACATTGAAAAAAATCTATTGCGATAAGTATGATTCCGAAATGGTTTCCTACTTATCGCTTTTCTTATATGAAGAAATAAGAATCCTTTTGGCCAAGGATATCAACCATAAAGTGGTAGCAGTCCACACATGGAATCTATTGTCCTCCTCTGAAAAGCCTATCTCCAAAATCTGGAAAGATGAACTCTACAGGTTGGATGTTCCTACCAAGGTTTTTGTGCATAATAAGTACTTAGCCTTAGTTCCAGGAGCTTTATTCAATCCAGAATATTTAGATATTTACCTGAGTTTTACTGATGAATTTTCTGCAGAGCTGAAATCTTTCCATACCAGTCTGGACAGTAACAATATTCAATTGGTGGGGGGAATGGATGAAAGGCTCTTCCAATTACTCAGTGATGGGAAAAAACAGCTCAGCTTTCATCATGGAAGCAGTTCCTTTCTCTCCTATTGCCTCGCCGAAAAAGCAAAATTTCTTTCTCAGGAAATATTGATTTATCTTTTTGACAAATCATTTTACCTGGCTGCTTTCGATAAAGAAACATTGAAACTTTTTAATCGATTTGAAATAGAAAACAAAGAAAATCTACTGGAATACCTTTTTGGACTGACCGAGCAATTAGGCTTTGACAGAAAGTACTGCAGGTACAATGTCTTTGGAAACAGTTACCATTTTGACTTTTCTGAAAAATGGGCTCAAGATTATTTCAAAAATATCAATTTTGAATCCTTCAAAAACATTCAAAACTATCACCCAGGTACTGAATCCTTTGCCAATACGGTTTACCTGGAGTCTAATTGGGAATTTTCATGATCTTAAAAAAGGTCTTATTGGATATTCTTTCGCTTCCCGATAAAAAATAATCTTATATTGACCTTTACTTGAGATAAATACCACTCCTCTCCATGAAAAAAATTGCAATTTTCCCTGGGTCATTTGACCCATTTACTAAAGGGCATCATGACATTGTAGTCCGCAGCCTCAATATTTTTGATAAAGTAATCATTGGCATAGGATACAATTCTGCCAAAAAAACGAGGTATTTTGATATAGATACCATGGTTTCGAAAATAGAAAACTTGTACAAAGAGGATCCAAGGGTAAGCGTTTTGGTTTATAATGACCTGACATCATCTATTGCAAAAAATGAGGGTGCAAGGTTTCTGGTAAGAGGTTTACGCAATACTACTGATTTTGAATACGAAAACACCATCAGCCAGATGAACCGCAAACTTAATCCAGATTTGGAAACTGTTTTTTTGATCACCTCCCCTCAATTTGCTGCAGTAAGCTCTACTATTATCCGTGAAGTACACCGATATGGCGGTGATGTAACTGAATACCTTCCTTACCAAGTTTGAACTTTTGGTACAAGCTTCAAAAATCTTTTATAAAGGTAGCGCATGGAAGGATAAGAATTCACCAAGGCAATTTTTGCCTCATGATGTCTTAGCCAACGGATATCTTCAATACCCTCTTCCTTCTGAGGTTGCATATCAGCATCATCAATATTTTCCATGGCGTACCAATATGTTTTTTTCAAAATACTCTTTCTATTATTCGTATATGTATGCCAGGTTTTACAAATTTCCGGCCCTAGCTTAACCTTGATGGCACACTCTTCCTCTACCTCTCTGACAGCACATTCCTCAGGAGTTTCCCCTTTTTCAAATTTCCCCTTGGGCAAGTCCCACTTTCCCAATCTGTAGATAAATAGGACTTTTTGTGATTTGGTCACCACACCACCAGCTGCTTTTATTACCGTAAACCGACTTTTGATAAAATCTTTGATCTCCTTTTTATTGGAGCTAAGAATGGTTACAGAATCCAGATGTTTTAGCTTCCTCGTTCTTAAGAGGTACAATAACTTGATGATTACATCCCTGCTGGGTTCAATGATCAATACATCATCATGGAAGTCTGCCGTTGGAGGAAAATCTTCCGGACGGTCATATACGCACTCATAGGTTTTTTCCTTCGGTAAATCTTCCGATGAGACAATATCCAAAGGTTTATCATTGATAAAAATCCTCATGGCTGGGTACTTTTGCCAGGTTAATTTCAAATACAATCAAAAATGCATAAAATTTTTTAGCCTGCACAACAGGCGCTTACTTTTTATCTTTTATTTTTGAACCATGGATTTATTCGATACCAAAATTGCGGCACAAGTTGCTGCAAAACTACTTCAAATTGAAGCTATCAGACTACAACCTGAAAACCCTTTTACCTGGGCTTCTGGATGGAAATCTCCCATTTATTGTGACAATAGGCTCTCCCTCTCGTATCCAGAGGTCAGGTCGTTCATCAAGGAAAACCTGGTGAAAGCCATAAATGCTAATTTTAAAGATGTAGCGGGCATTGCTGGAGTAGCTACTGCCGGGATTCCCCAAGGAGCGCTTATCGCTGACAGCATGAACCTTCCTTTTCTTTATGTAAGGTCCAAACCCAAAGAACATGGAATGGGGAATATGATAGAAGGAAAGGTAAGTCCCGGGCAGAAAATAGTCGTTGTGGAAGATTTGGTTTCCACAGGAGGCAGTTCGCTTAAAGCTGTTCAGGATTTAAAAAATGCCGGTTTTGATGTATTGGGAATGGTCAGCATTTTTACTTATGGTTTTGATGTGGCCAAAAACAACTTTAATGAAGCCAAAGTAAAATTAATATGCTTAAGCGATTATGCTTCCATGTTACCCCAAGCTCTTGCAGATGATTACATAGATGACCAAACCTTGGCATCTCTGGTGGAATGGAGAAAATCGCCGGAAAGCTGGAAAGGATACAGATAGTAAACTAGGGTATTCGGGTTTTGAAAATATTCTCCGCCCGAATATCCTGCTTGCTTTACATCCTACCCACGATTAGCATATAAGGATTCGTAGTACTTTTGATAATTACCCGAAGTCACATTACCCAGCCATTGCTCATTTTCGAGGTACCAATCAATGGTTTTTGAAATCCCTTCTTCAAATTGTAAACTGGGCTCCCATCCAAGCTCTTTCTGAATCTTACTGGCATCGATGGCATAACGCAAGTCATGACCTGCCCTATCTTTCACAAAAGTGATCAATTGTGCAGAACTGCCTGCTGTTCTTCCCAACTTTTCATCCATTTTTTGACAGAGTAATCTGACAATGTCAATGTTTTTCCACTCATTAAAGCCTCCAATATTGTATGTCTCCCCTGCTTTCCCCTCATGAAAAACGACATCTATGGCCCTGGCATGGTCCACCACATAAAGCCAATCCCGGATATTCTCTCCCTTGCCATAAACCGGCAAAGGTTTATTGTTTTTAATATTATGAATACACAAAGGAATGAGTTTCTCCGGAAATTGGTTGGGCCCATAATTATTAGAACAGTTGCTGATCACTGTCTTCAACTTATACGTATTGGCATAGGCCCTTACAAAATGGTCTGATGAAGCTTTGGATGCTGAATAGGGCGACTGTGGGTCATATGGTGTTGTCTCCAGAAAAAATCCCCCATCATCCAGCGAACCGTATACTTCGTCAGTTGAAATGTGGTAAAAAAGGTGATTTTCATATTGCTCCCAAAAGGACTTAGCAGTATTCATCAGGTTAACCGTGCCGATAATATTGGTTTTGACAAATGCCAATGGATCCGTGATCGACCTGTCGACATGTGATTCAGCTGCAAGATGAATGACATCTGTAATTTTATGTTTGTTGAAAACATCCTTCAAAGCAGCTTCATCCAAAATATTGACCTTCTCAAAAGCGTAATTTGGGGCTCCTTCTATTTCTTTAAGGTTTTCCAAATTGCCAGCATAGGTCAGACAATCCAGATTGATTATCCGGTAATGGGGGTATTTCTCCACAAAAAGTTTTACTACATGACTTCCGATAAAACCCGCTCCTCCGGTAATTAAAATACTTTTTTGCATATCATTCATGAATTAAACGCTGTTTAGGTAGATTTTTTTTGCAGTGCTAAACTATCATTTAGAATAATGGGCATTGTACCAAGCGACAAACTTGGCCACTCCTTCAGCTACCGGAGTATCAGGCTTATAACCTGTGTCGCGCATCAGATCGCTTACATCTGCATAGGTAGCAGGAACATCACCAGGTTGTAAAGGAAGCATATTTTTCTCCGCTACTATCCCCAAAGCATCTTCCAAAGCCCCGATATAATCCATCAACTCTACAGGATTGGAATTACCGATATTGTAAACCTTGTAAGGCGCATAGGAACTTCCTGGATCAGGTGAATCACCCTTCCAGTCACCATTGCCTTGTGGAGGTCTGTCAGCCACACGAACAATACCTTCTACTATATCTCCAACATAGGTGAAATCCCTTTTCATCTTACCATGATTGAACACCTGAATGGGTTCCCCTTTTTTCATGGCTTCAATAAAGAGGAAAAGGGCCATGTCCGGCCTTCCCCAAGGACCATAAACGGTAAAGAACCGCAAACCGGTAGAGGGAACACCAAAAAGATGGCTATAGGTATGAGCCATAAGTTCATTCGCCTTTTTAGAGGCCGCATACAGGCTGAGCGGGTGGTCAACATTATCAGAAGTGGAAAAAGGCATTTTCGTATTGGCCCCGTAAACAGAGCTCGAAGATGCATAGACGAGGTGCTTTACAGGAAAAGCCCTACATGCTTCCAGAATATTTAGAAAGCCTGTAATATTGGCGTCAATATATGCATCCGGATTGATCAAAGAGTACCTTACACCCGCCTGTGCAGCAAGATTGACCACCACGTCAAATTTTTCCTCACGGAACAATTCCATCAAAAAATCTTTTTCACTCAGATCAGCTTTAATAAAAGAGTAGCCCTGATATTTATCCGATTGTACCTTGGTATGGGTTGCTACCTTTTCTTTAGCAATGCCCGATTCCACCAGTCTCCCATACTTCAGGTTTACATCATAATAATCATTGATATTGTCAATACCAATCACCGTATCTCCCCTTTCCAGCAATTTGTTGGACAGGTGAAATCCAATAAATCCGGCAGTTCCTGTAATTAAATATTTCATGTGAATGTTTATCTTTTTTAAAAATTATGGCTTTTCAATTGTTTATTTGTAATCCTTTGCTAAACACTTTCTATCTCCTTGGACATTAAACGTTCATAGTTTTCCAAAATCATCTCATGGATTTTGGGTCTTTGATATTTTTCTAAAACTTCCTTGTAAAGGTTATCTGCAAGACCCTGCATGTATTCCCTTTTGATAAAGGCAAACTCTAAAGCATCCTTAAGTACATCGGTCTTTTTTACGGGAAAAACCAGACCGGTTTTTTTATTGGTAACTACATCCACATTGCCAATGATATCAGAACATATAATGGGTACCTGCATCGCACCTGCCTCAAGCAGCACATTGGGAAAACCCTCTCGATGGGAAGGATGAACTAGCACATCTGCCATTGCAAGGTAATGTGCTACATGGTCTGTCCACTCAATCTGCACAATCCTGGGGTGATCTTGAATCTTCCGTATAATCCCGTCAGCTAAGGGATTTAGCCCTTGTTCAAAACTACCCAAAAGAACCAATTTCCCGTATTTTGAAACTTTGGAATCCAAAAAAGCTTCCACCAACTCCTCTATTCCCTTGTCTTTAACCAATCGGCCAACGGCTAAAATGAGGTAGTCATTCTCTGAAGGTGCAATCCTCATGGTAGCAGCCACCAAATGGTTTTCGGCAAGTGCTCCCCTATTGAATTTTTCCAGATCAACCCCGTTAGATGATCCTAAACCAATTATCCTAAGTTTACCGGGATGCACAAGTTTTTCTCTCAAAATAAATTCTTTGAGGGAATGGGAGTTTGGCCAAACTTCAGTTGCCCATTTGTAGGTTAGCTTCTCCATCCATACCAGCAATTTTCTCTTCCCTTTCTCTGCTGCCATGTAAGGCATACCTGCCACAGTGTGAATCCTTATTTTTACTCCGGCCAGTTTAGCAGCAATCATAGCCAAAAGGCCTGCTTTAGGTGTATGAGAATGGACCACATCAGGTTTTTCTTTTCTAAATAGCCGGTAGAGTAACCAAAGACAATGTAAATCTTTAAAAGGTGTGATCTTTCTGGTAAAGGGAATGATATGGTGCGGAACCCCTTCTCTCTTAACCACTTCATGAATCTCCCGGCCGTCAGCACTCACCATCAATACCTCCCAGCCTGCTTGCTTCATAAACTTCATCTGTCCTGCCAATAAAAGTTTGAGCGATAGCGGTACAGTGGTAATTCGGATAAGTTTAGGCATGCAGTTTTATGAATTATAAAAAGCTAAAGTTACGTTTTTATTGCTTTTTGGAATGAAGATTTGGTAAAAATTATGTCTAATAATTTTTACCAAAATAAAATCAAAGCTCAAGAGGACAACTATGCAATTTCAGTGCCATGCTTTTACTTTAAAAGACCTCAAACGCATATACAATCCTGTGACGGTATTTGTCCCCTGGATCCAATCTTGCTGAAGGAAATTGTGGCTGGTTCGGAGAGTCCGGAAAGAATTGCGGTTCAAGACAAAGTCCATAGTTTTTAGTATAAGCCACCCCTTGCGTGACCTGCTTGCCATCAAGGAAATTTCCAGAATAAAACTGTACACCGGGTTTATCGGAATGAAGTAGCATTCTCCGACCTGTACCTGCATGAGATAATTCGGCCATTTTTGTCAGATCCCTATCATGGATTTTTTTGATGACATAATTATGGTCATATCCTCCACCTGTAGCCGCTATCCTAGAACCTACAGTCATGGCTTTTCTAAAATCAAAGGGTGTTCCTTCAACAGGTGCAAGCTCACCCGTAGGAATTAACCCTGCTCCAACGGGGGTATAATGATCAGCAAAAATCTGCAGCTCATGACCTAAAATGTTTTCCTTCATCCCACTCAAATTGAAATAGCCATGATGGGTTAGGTTGACGATTGTGCTTTGGTCAGTTTCAGCCTCCATCGTGATGGAAAGTGAATTATCGGCATGCAAAACAAAGGAAATTGTAGTGGATAGGTTTCCCGGATATCCTTCTTCCCCATCTTCGCTAAAATAACTCATTTTTACACCTATCGCATCATCCAATTCAAGTACTTCAGATTCCCAAAACTTCCTGTTAAAACCCTCTACGCCTCCATGAAGGTGGTTCTCCCCATTATTGGTGGCAAGTTGATATGCTACCCCATCCAGTTCAAATTTACCATTTGCTATCCTATTGGCATAACGCCCTGCTGTAGCTCCAAAAAAGTACCTATCTGTAAAAAATCCTTCTGGACTTTCATAAGTAAGAAGGATGTTTTCTTTTTTACCTTCCCTATCGGGAACCACAATCCGGGAAAGAATAGCACCATAGCTCAATATTTCTACCTCCATGCCATTCCCGTTTTTTAAAAGGTAAACTTTGGCTTCATTGCCATCTTTTTCAATGGCACGTACGTCAATTTCGAATTCCATTTGCTCTGTAATTTTCTTGTCTTTATTTTGACAAGATATAAATTGTAATAGAATAATTATCAAAATAAAACAGGGTATACGCTTCATAGTTTCTTGTTTTTCAGGTAATTTAAGACTAAATACCTGAATTTTCCGCCATTTTTAAGAACTTTTCGATAGCTTATTTTTTCATGGCTTTATTTTTGGTTTTGAGCTTTAAAAATCAAACGTTATGAAAAAACTTATTCTTTTTTTTGTAGCTATAGCTACACTGACCGTATCCTGTGTTTCTAAAAAGAAATACGTTGAACTGCAAAATGACTTGTTCCGCACTGAAGCTACTTTGGCCGAAACAAGAAGTGAAAAAGAAGCTGTAGAGGCTGAAAAACAAATACTGGAAGACAGAATGGGAAGAATTCAGGCCCGGGTGGATGAATACAATGCCCGTATCAATTCCCTGAGAACTGAAAACGATGCCATGTTCAGTCTGGATGGGAAAACTCCCATGTCTACCAATACCAAACAGAAACTGAATGCTACTTTGGCAAAAGTCAATCCCGAAGAATTGGCAAATGCAAAAACAATGGAAGATTCAGTAAACCTTGCCATTTCCTATAACTTAAAGAAATCCATTTCTGATGGATCTACAGAGCAGGACGAAGATATCAGTATCAGCGTGGACAAAACTGTAGTCATGATCAATGTATCTGATAGGTTATTGTTCAATACCGGGTCTTATCAGGTTTCAAGAAATGCTGATGGACTATTGAAAAAATTGGCTGATGTTATCAATGCGGAGCCATCTGTTGAGGTAATGATCGAAGGCCATACAGATCCAAGAAGCATACAGACAGGTGTATTGCAGGACAATTGGGACCTGAGTGTGAAAAGAGCCACTTCTATTGTCAGGATTTTGGAGAAAAAGTACAGTGTGTCCCCTGATAAACTTATTGCAGCAGGAAGGTCAAGCTATGTACCCTTGGTGGATAATGACAGTGCAGAGAATATGGCTAAAAACAGGAGAACCCGTATAGTGATTATCCCTGACCTGGACAAATTCTTTGCCATGATAGAATAGTATAATCCAACAATTGATAACTACCACAAATCCATTGTCGGAAAAACTTTTTCATTATTCGTTTAATTTTATTTGACCAAATCCCCTCCAAAGTTTCAGGAGGGGATTTTTTATCCTATTCATAGATTTTGATACAGCTTATTCCTGTGTATGCAGTAAAATGCTATAAGCAAAGTGACATTTCAGAAATTCCTGCTTTCGGGTTTAAAAACTCCCTTTGGGAGATTCGGATTGAAAGGGCTCAAAAGGGTAAGCTTTTGGTAACACTTCCACCCCAGTTGTTACCTTGATCGGCGCCTCACCAGGATAGGTTATTTCCACAAAATATCCAGTATATCCTTTTTCAGGTTCCAGAAGTTTAACCTCATAGCGCCCACTTTCATTGACAAGTATTTCCGTGGAATTCCATTTTTCTCCCAAAACATCTATTCTAAAATCACGGCTTTCTTCATTGTTCGCCGACCAAAGTTTGATTGATGCGGGTTTTTGGTTGGGATCAGTCGTAATGATGATGCTATCATCTTCTATTTTCCAATCATAGCTTGGGCGGGGTGTCTCATTCAATATAGAGGCATAGAATGCAATTAAATTGGGAATTGCATCAGATTCACTTAGATCATGTCCAAAATTAGGGACATATTGGATATGCTTTTCCCCTTTGAGCTCATCCCAATAAAACTTCCAACTATCAGGTAGAAAAAATTGGTCTCCTGCTGCATTGATTAGCAATTTGGGCATATCGTACGCTTCCAAAAAGGAAAAGGGCTCCGTCAGTTCCAATAACCGGTCATATTCTTTACTTCCCTGCCAATCCATAATGCCTTCCTGCACATAATTATCTACGGCTGGTGCCCAGAATCCATAATTGCGCCAGTGGTGCTGAAAAGAAGGAACTATGTTCAATAAGTCGATGACTACGGGTGCTATGGCCACTACCCTGTCATCCACAGCTGCAGTAGTCCAGGTGGTCCAGCCCCTTTTGGAGGCTCCGGCGACCACAAATTTATCCAATACCTTTTCATGCTGCTCTGAAGCCACCTCGGAAACTACATCCATGGCCAATTTGACTGCCTTGGTCATTGGGAACCTAGCCAGCCAAATGGCATCTTCATCCTTGGCGCCTCCCTCCAAGAACTTTCTCCAGCCATAAGCGATTATGGCGTCCTCATAACGCTCCCCAAAGGTGTCATTTTCAAAAACCAAGGGCTGAAAGGGTACATTGTGGATTTGGGCAACAATAGAATTGGTCCTCATCGCGGCTTCCAATATCAAAGGTTCAGGAAGCTCAGGCATCTTGGAGTTTTTACTTCCCCCTCCTATCCACATCATCCCAGTTTCGAATGGCAACTCCTTGGGGACCACCATCGAGATCCAATGCCACCATTCCGTTTGGTCGACTATATTTTTACTGAGCCAGTTCTGGGACACCATCCTGATTACATGGTAATCATAATCCTCCTCTTCTAAGGAATAAACCAATTCGTAGCTGAAATCAGGATCTGCTGCATGTACATAATCCTTCAAAAGGGATGAAGAACGGAACTCCTCTGCTTCTTCGGTCGCAGGTTGGGGCTGACATGACCATATCCCTATCAAAATCAAGGATAAAATCAGATGGTAACCGCCTTTTAGATTTTTCATAAATTTCGATTATTTAGGATAAACTGAAACAAAATATAAAAAAACAAAGGGCAAATTTTTAAAATTATGCCCTTTGCATGTAAGAAATTTAACATCAATCGGTATACAGCTGATTAAACAACAATTTAAAGGTATTGTGAGCCTGTGCCCTAAATGTCACCTCAGGACCAAAAGCATAGAGTTTACCTTTTCCTACCGGCGCTTCAAAAGCCACAATGCCATTTCTGAGGTAAGACTCTCCCCATGCCCAGCCAGAGACCAAAGGCGATTCTGTACCAAACCAGGCCAGTGGTTTAACGCCCTTCAGCAATCCATCAGGAGCAAGGTTGAATACCGGACTGTTATTGAATACCATATTGGCAGCATCTCCCATACCCCAATTGGCAGGATGACTGGTATCCAAATTGGCCCTTAGAATACTGCCAGGAATATAATATTTGGCACCTGTCAATGAACGCTCTCTTCCATCGGGAAGCTTCTCTGTAAGTGCATTGGTGACCGGTAAGCCCAAATCAAAGGCCAAAGAGGTACTGGCGCCAACAGCCACTACATTTCCTCCGGATTCCATGAATTTCTTCAATTCCGGAACTGACTTTTCTTTGGTCAATTCTCCCAACAATTTATGATATTGGGCATCCACTTCCTCTGCTTTGGGTAATCCTCCCCAACTTCTGACAGTTCCGGGAGCTCCAGGACCTATAAACAATATTACATCATACTTGGTAATCAGGTTGCCATTGTCTATGTCCTGAGGGTAGACCAATTGGAAGGGGAAATGGTATTGTTCCAGCATCCATCTTACCCAACCGGATGGCATAGACCCCCCATAATGGTCAAAAAGGGCCACCCTGGCAGGTTTGATCCTTACTGCATCGGATGGTCTGGATGACACTATCATTTTCACCCCATATTCCTGGGCAGCTTTTTCCAAAATAGCTCTGGAGCCGGAAACATGGAAACTGCCTGCCGGAAGACCAGAGGCTGGAGATACTGTTCTGTAAACATTGGCCCCTGACTTCAAGAGATCATTGACTGCCATAAAGGCATTGTTTCCTCTGGCATCTATCAAGAAACCTGAACCTCTTGGTAGGGCCTGTGCCTGAAATTCTTCTATCTCTCCATAAGGCAATGCCTCAAAAGGACCATCAAATCCATCCATAATTCTGTCGAAATCAACACCCATCTGGAAAGCCAAAGTCCAGCCAGCGGCATCATAAGGTCTTTTTGGAGGTCCACCGGGATACTCAAAATCATTAGGATGATCCTGCGGTTCAAACATATCCAAAACGTGCGGACGAAAAGCCTGTGCTGTTTTTACCACATAGGAACCGGCAGGATATTGCTTGCCATTTACGGTAAAACTGCTGCTTGCTTTATGAACTTGGATTCCTGATTTGATCAGGGCATTGATAAAGCGTACCGCTGTTGGAAAATCAGCTTGGTCGGCCGAAAGGATAAATCCTCTTGGATCCCGCAGTTCAGGATCTTCAAATATTTCCCCAAAGTACTGCACAGGCAATCCCCTGCGCATACCATAATATGCCATTTCAGGATCATCAGGAGCAGCTTTTTCTTTTGCTGCATCAAAAGCTGCCTGTACAGCCGCAGAACGCTTGGGGTATTTGGTCCAGTAATCCATATTCCCTCTATCTATACTGTTCTTGCCCATTTTGTAAATATTATGCAAGAGAGCATCGCCATTCCTGCTGGCATAATCCAATACAGCATAATTCATAGAAACAGAATAGTCAATGGACTTTTTGAAATTCCAGGGCTGAGGTTCTATTGGATAAGGCGTGGCATGGGTAGGTATAAGACGCTCAGGAACCAATGGAATCTCCGAAGGCGTAGGTCCTCCGGTGGTTTCTGTCAGAATACCGATCATATTATGGAAATAAGGTGTGGTCCTAAGGCCTCCATTCCACCAAGAAGAAAAAACAGAACCCCCGAGACGGGTGTACCCGGGCTTGCCTTCCAGATTCAGCCTGTTGATCATAGCAGCTCCAACACCATCCAAACTGGTCATGATCAGTGGATCAAAGACGTGGTTAAAAGGATCTCTATAAGGAGGTCCAGCCACTACAGTTCCAGCAGGTGAAGTCTGGTGGTGGTTAAAAATAACCTGTGGTAACCATTCTACGTATTGCTGCATGGAAATATTGGTGGTCTCCTTCATATTATTCATGAAGAAATCCCTGTTATTGTCATGTCCAACATACTTATGGTACATGTAAGGAATTCTCATGTCTCTTTTGGTCACATCCTCAGGTCCCATGTACCAATTGGATACAATTTCATGGCCATCTGGATTGGTATGCACCACCAAAATGATTACATCATTCAGTATGCGCATATTTTCATCATCTGTTCTTGTAAGTAGGTCATAAATGGTAGGAACAAGCTGATGGGAGCCTACCGTCTCTGTAGAATGTAAACCTCCATCTATCCAAACCACAGGTTTTCCCTCTGCAACTAAGCGCAGGGCTTCTTCTTCACTAACTTCTGCCCTTCCCAGCTTTTGGGAAATTTCCTTGTATCGCTCAAGCTTACCTAAATTTTCAGGAGAACTAATAACCAACATGGGCATTTGCCTCCCCTCTTCAGTGGGACCAATTTCAAATAGTTGCGCACGATCTGAAGCTGCTGCTACTTTTTTGATGTATTCCTCAAATGCAGTGTAATTGAACAACTTATAATCATCCCCTATTTCAAATCCAAAATGCGATTTTGGACTGGGTATTTGCTGTGCATGTAAAAAGGACAGTGATAACCATCCCAAACAGAGCAACAATAGATAAAATTTTTTCATCATAACATCATTTTTCATGAACTCAATTTAACAGAGTCTGTTGATCTGACCAAAAATTCCGACACCATCGGGAATTAAAAGGGTTGACTGGTATTTATTAGCAGTTTTAAAATTCTTAATTTTGATTGAGAGACAGTCTATGATCCATATGACTATTTCAAACAATTGAAATTGAAAAGCTTAAAGGCTAAAAATCAAGCCAACAATAACATTTCCTTTTTGTTCATCCAAATAAAAACACCATGTTAAAAATCAGTTTATACATTTCTATTATTCTGTTCAGTTTCTTAGGGTATTATTTTGCCCATGACATGCCTACAAAAAGTGGCGAAGAAATCACCATTTGCCATACAGGCCCTTCCGAAATGATTGCTTTCCTGGATGATCCTCAATTTATTGCCTTTCATCCTGCACCTCGGGAATTTGATTTTGAGGCAATGGGTACAATGGTTTCTTTCCCCGCAGCCGATGGAAAAGATGCAGCAGGCTATTTAATCAAAGCAAAGGAACCTTCCATCCAATGGTTGTTTGTGTATCAGGAATGGTGGGGCTTAAACGATAACATCAAAGAGGAGGCAGAAAAGTTCTACAATGATCTCGGAGGAAAAGTCAATGTGCTTGCCCTGGACATGTATGATGGAAAAGTTACCTCAAATCCCCAAGAAGCAGGTACATTTATGAGAGGTACCAATGAAAAAAGATTAGAAAATATCGTTTTGGCAGCAAAAAGCTTTGCTGGCCCGGAGGCTAAAATTGCCAATGTAGGTTGGTGCTTTGGCGGTGCATGGTCTCTTAAATCAGCCCTGCTCCTTGGCCATCAAAATGTAGGTTCTATCATATATTACGGTATGCCTATCAGAGAAGTAGACCAATTGATTTACTTAAATTCAGATGTATTGGGACTGTTTGCCACTGAAGAATACATTTCCAAAACCGTAATTGAAGAATTTGCCCTTGCCATGGAAGCTGCAGGCAAAGAGCTGAATTATAAAATTTTTGATGCGGTACATGGCTTTGCCAATCCTTCTAATGCCAGACACGATAAGGAAGCCACCAAGGAGGCTTATGGCATGGCGCTTAGCTACCTGCAAAAAAAATTCAGGTAAAATTTTTATACTTTTAAAAAAAAGCAGCTGGATTTCTATTTTCCAGCTGCTTTTTTGGTATTATTTTCCATCAAAGTAAATGGTATTCAGAAGGAAGGAATTCCATATATCCACGCCTGTCTCTGTCTGAAAAACCAGGTAAATATTGTCTTTTTGCTTCGTAGGTTCTAGCGGTATTTTTATGTCAAACCACTTCCCCTGAGCATTTTTTGGCCTTAATTCATTGCTGAGCAATTGGGTCCTCCCAACCATAAGACCTTGAGGACTTCCTAGCCTTACTTCCAACCAACCCGTTCTTCTATTGGGGTCAATGGAAAGGATAAGGTTTTCAATCTGTGTTAAATCAATTGAATCAAGGCCTATGTAAGACTCATTTTCCGTAAACTTAACCAACCTGGAGTCCCTGAAATTAGCCTTGGCTGTTCCTTCAAAATAATCCGCATCGGCTGCAAGGACCAAAGGATGTCTCAGGACCAACTCTTCCCGCCTAAGTATAGGAGCTATCCCATTGGCCCCCTTATCTCTATAACTCGCCGTCAAAATGTATGTCCCCTGATCCTTATGTTGATCCAGCTTTAATTCTCCCTCAATTTCCAATCTGTTTTTTTGATGAAGTGCAGCATTGGGTGACAAGGAAAGGATATAGTCCACCATCAATACAATATCTGATTCCGGCAAATGTGCATGGGAAGGCATCAACCTTTCACCCCAAACACCTCCGCCGCCAAGCGTTACTTTTTGCAAAAGCAAATCGGATGCATTGGGATCAGTTTCATATTCCAAAGCTACTTCTTTATAACTTGGACCTACCGAGGCATTTTCTTCGCCATGGCAGGCGTTGCAACCGCTTTTTACAGTCAAGTTTTGCCCTAATAACTGTGTAGTACTTTCTGTTTGTTGATGCCCTTCAGAAGATAAAACTTTATCAAAACCTTCTTTCAAAAAATCCCAAGTAACCAACACATCTTTTGCAGCAATCCCAGCATTGTCCAAACTACCATCCTCCAAGTCCTCAACCATGACCCGATAAGACTTGGTGGGTTTACCCCAATAAAAACTTTTGTTCCCTTCCCAATCAAACCGGATAACCGGAGGCTCGTTCCCCACGGTGATGGGAAGAACCGCCTGACTATTCAAG
This sequence comes from Cecembia sp., assembly GCF_007126775.1. Classification (GTDB taxonomy): domain Bacteria; phylum Bacteroidota; class Bacteroidia; order Cytophagales; family Cyclobacteriaceae; genus Cecembia. Next base: position 31,543 of record NZ_SLAP01000090.1, read on the forward strand.
CCTTCTGGATCTCTTACTGTAAGAATAGTATTGAACGTCCCGGGCCTTTCGAAATTGAAAACAGGGTTGGCCTCTTTGGAAATGTATACGCCATCCCCATAAAAATCCCACTCAAATTCTAAATTATCCCCGTCAAAATCCAAGCTACCTTCACTGTTAAATGCGACCTGTAAAGGAACCGCCCCTTGGTTTTTCGAAGCCTGAGCTTTGGCTATTGGCTGCCTGTTTCCTGGGTTAAATTCAATTTTATAAATACCCGAATCATCGTTCTGTGCACTCCAATAAGTCCCGTATTCCAGCGTGTAAAGGGACCCATCAGGGCCAAATTGCATATCAATTATTTTCTTAAACCGGGTCTCCGGTAAAAACTCTTCTATACCCGCATAATCTCCGTTTTCATCGAAACTGACTGTGAAAATCCAGTTCCGCATCCAGTCATAAATAAAAAGTTTACCGCTGTAATATTTGGGAAATTTCACTTCGCTGAAAGGAAAGAGATCATGGTAGTATACCGGTCCGGCCATGGCATTACGCCCTCCAGAGCCCAACATTGGAAAGTCTTCAGAATCAGCATAAGGGTACCAAATCATGGCTTCTTGGGCTGGTGGTAATATCTTGATGCCAGTGTTATTCGGGGAATAATTGACAGGCGCTTGGGGGTCGAATTGAGATGTACTTTCCTGTTTTTCAAAATCGTAATACCAATAAGCCTTATTGTCTCCCACAAAATAAGGCCAACCAAAGAAGCCAGCCTCTTTGGCCTGATTGACCTCATCATATCCGCGGGGCCCCCGACCCAAACTATCAAATTGAGCGTCAGGTCCAACTTCTCCCCAATACAAGTACCCATTCTTTGGGTCAACTGAAATTCTAAATGGATTCCTGTTTCCCATAACATATATTTCTGGCCTTGTGTCGGCAGTACCTTCCGGAAATAAATTCCCTTCGGGAATGGTGTATGTGCCGTCTTCTTGAGGAGTAATCCGTAATATGGCACCTCGCAGGTCCTTGGAATTGGAAGAACTTCTCTGCGCATCCACATTCTCAGGCCTTCCGGGCCTTTCGTCAATGGGATTGAAATTATCGGATTCAAAAGGAGTAGTGTCATCTCCCAATGAGAGGTACAAGTTTCCCTGACTATCAAATTCAATAGATCCCCCACTGTGACAACATCCACGGAACTGAGGTATTTCCAGCATCACTTTTTCTGAAGCCATATCCATGATCTCATCTACAAGCGTAAACCTGGAAAGCCTGTTGATGCTTTCTTCCCCTTCCGGGGAATAATACAGATAAATCCATTGGTTATTGTAAAAATCGGGGTCTTTGGCAAGACCTAATAAGCCATCTTCAGCTTCATAGTAAACGGGTAAAAAGCCTACCTCTTTCACTATTCCGGATTCAGGTTCCAGCAACCTGATCTTTCCTTTACGTTCGATAAAAAGGATTTTGCCATCTCTGAGCACTTCCAGTTCCATGGGTTCATCCAAACGCTCAATTAAGGTGACTTTGGTGAACCTTGTCTCTTCAGGCTTCTCATTTACAAATCTCTCAGTTTCTTTTTTACAAGCAATCAGTAAAATCCCCAAAGCAAGGATTGATAATAAATTAATTTTCATGGTTAATAGGATTGAAACTTTCCAATTTAATAAAAAATACCAGATCCTAAATTAAAAAATCCCCATACGGTAAGGGGATTTATTTGAATTGTAATAACTTATGCTTTAGAATTTGATGGATAAACCTAGCATCAGCTGCTGGAACTTAAAATCCCCCTGACCGGTAAATACATTATCTATTGTAATAGTCTGCCCATTTAATATCCTTTCATATCGGAGGTCAAGACCAAACTTGCCCAGATTAAGGCCAACACCAAATTGGTATCCCGAATTAAATTCATCAAAATCATAATTTCTAAGGCCATCTTGCAAATAATAATGAAAGGAAGGGCCAGCAAAAACAGACACCAGAGAACCAAAAAGGTTAAGCCCGATCAGGACTGGTGCATCCAATCTCTGTGTTTTCAGGACTGTACTATTGATCTCTGATTCCAAATGCGTGTAATACAATTCTGGCCTTAAAAAGACTGGACCTGCATTAATTTTACCGAAAAGTCCAAGATGATAGCCCAGATTATTCAATGGATCCCCCCAAACGGCTTCCGCATCTTGGAAGTACTTCCCATTGGAGTTGTAATTTAGACCTCCCTTTATTCCAAATCCCCCTCCTGATTGTGGGAAAACCGTAATGCTGAAAAACATCAATGACAAAGTGAACAGGAATGGCTTCAAAATCGTTTTCATAAGTGATTGAATTTATGACAATAGACTCGATAACAATAAATATTTTACCTGGAATGGATTCTTTGATTTTATTCCAAACACCATTACACAAATTGCGGTTGATTCAGTGGTAGGTTTTGCCTACGCAAATCAATTCAACAAAGAACTAAAATTTGTAATAACTTGGCATAATCAATATCCAAAATTGTGCCCATTCATAAACAACCAGTAATTAGCACATGAAAACAGTTAAAAAAATCTTTATTTTAGCCCTTATTCCACTATTTAGTCTTGCCCATAGTGGATGTTCCAAAACAGAAGAAAAGCATAAAGGAAAACAAACCTACTCCAATCCTGAGGACTATAATGGCAGGAAAGCCATTGCAACTTTTGCAGGTGGATGCTTTTGGTGCATTGAGGCTCCGTTTGAAGGTATTGATGGGGTCATTGCTGTAATTTCCGGCTATGCCGGAGGCAAAGAAAAAAACCCGAAATATGAGGATGTCGCCAATGGGAAAACCGGACATAGAGAATCCGTTCAGATTACTTTTGATCCAGATGTAATCTCCTACAGTGAATTATTGGATATCTTTTGGCAACAGTTTGACCCCACCGATGAAGGGGGCTCATTTTATGACCGGGGATTACAGTACACTTCAGCAGTATTTTATCATGATAATGTACAAAAAAAGGAGGCTGAAGCAGCCATTACAAGATTGGACGAGGCCGGGATTTTTGATAAACCCATAGTTACCCCAGTTATCAAATACAGTAATTTCTACCCCGCCGAGGATTACCATCAGGATTATTACCTCAAAAACCCCTCTGAATACTATGCCTATAGAAGGGGGTCAGGAAGGGATGCCTTCATCGCCAAGCATTGGCCTGTGAGTTTGGAGGAAAAATACAAAAAACCATCAGATGCCGAACTGAAAAAAAGGTTGACCAAGCTGCAATACGATGTGACCATGCATGAAGCTACTGAACGGGCTTTTGCCAATACCTACAATGACAATAAGGAAGAGGGCATCTATGTCTGTATTGTTTCCGGTGCTCCACTGTTTTCTTCAAAAGACAAATATGAGTCTTATTCCGGATGGCCTAGCTTCACCAAGCCCATAGATGCCAGGCTGATCGATAAACCTACTGATGTCTCTTTTGGAATGACCAGGGTAGAAGTGAGAAGCAAGCTTGGAGATTCACACTTGGGACATGTTTTCAATGATGGTCCCAACCCAACCAACCTGCGCTATTGTATGAATTCTGCAGCCATGCGGTTTATTTCCAAAAAGGATATGGAAAATGAAGGCTATGGAAACTGGCTATGGCTGTTGGATTGAAAAATTGTTTAAACCCTAATACTTAGACATCAGAAATTTAATGGTTTACCGATAAGGAAGGTGCATTAGAATCTTGAAGGTACTTCAATAAAATTCCATTCGCCGTCTAAGTTTTTTTCCAGATTTATTTTAAAATCTTCCGAAACGTCAGATTGATCCGGGCCCCCTGGACTTTTTGACTTTTGGGAATCTGGTGTTCCCAATAATGCTGGGTTTCTCCCCTCATCAACAAAAAAGAGCCATGCTCCAAGAGTAACTCTTTTTTCTTACTCTTATCATTATAAAGCCTAAATTGAAATCTCCTGGGATATCCAAAACTCACCGATCCAATAACTGGGTTTTTGCCAAGTTCTGGTTCGTTGTCCCGGTGCCAGCCCATGCTGTCTTTTCCATCCCGGTAATAGTTTAGCAGAACATGGGTGAAATCCGTGTCAGCTACCTGTTCGATTGCTTCCTTGATCTGCAACAGAAAGTCAGTCCATGGATAGGGCTGCATTTTAATTCCGGAATAGCCATATGCGACGGATGGATTACCGTACAGGGCTGTCAATCTGGGTTGCATGACTTTTTTGCCAAACATCCAGATTGGTTCTTGTTTCCATTGAATTTTATTGACTAATTTTTCATAAAAATCATCACATAGCTCAACAGAAAAAAAAGAAGGATAATAATACACTTCTCCTTTTTCCGGCAAAATATTCATTTTTTTATCTTCAAACATATGCATTGATATATAACCTGAAAATAGATCCAGAGTTAAAAGAATTCAAGAGGCCTTCTTGTTTAATTGCCAGAATTATAGGAAATTGATTAACAAAAAACGATCGAATAAACTTTTCTTAACCCAGTCCTATTTCTTATGAATAAATATGTAAAAATCAGTCTATTTGTCTTGGTCCTGATCCTTGCTGCTGTTGTTTATTGGCGGTACTTTTTTGTTTTTAGCGAAGGTATCAAAGGAGGTAATTTAAACTATTTCGAAAAGAAAGGCTATGTTTTTAAAACCTGGGAAGGAAGAATTGTCCAGGAAGGCTTCCAAAGTCCCTCAGCAGGAGCACTGCAAAGCAATGAATTTCGGTTCAGTGCCCAGGGAGAAGAAGTCGCCAAGCAATTGGAAAGAGCAGGTGGAAAATTTGTGGAATTAAGGTATAAGGAATACCTCAACCCCCTCCCTTGGCGAGGTGCTTCCAGTTATATTGTCATAGAAGTCATAGAAATCGGAGAAAGAGATTCTGATGACAACAGAGAATTACCTGTAAATAGGGATTAGACCTTAGATTGCTTTTGAAAATTGACCAATAAACTTAGTGTTTTTGGATAAATGGTTTGAATTTTACCTCCAATACCCAAAAACACTAATAATTTTTTAATCTTTTTTAGCCCAATAATCCACGACCAAGACCTTATCCAAATGAGGTCCCAATACCTCTACAAAAGCCTTATGTTCCGGGTGAGGAAGATAAATATCACGATCTTCTTCAGATTTAAAACTGACAAAAAAGCAATGGGTAAACCCTTGATCCAATCCCTCAGGACTGTTATTGGTACCCCATTCTACATCTTCAATCTCCGAGATTTTTGATTTTAAAGCCATAAAAGCATCCTTTACTTTCTCAACATCCTCTTCAGAAGATTCATCCTTGAATTTAAAGAGCACAACATGTCTTAATAAAGGGTCCATATTGCTGATTTTCTTTTCTACAGTTTTTTCTATCACTACTTCCTTTTGGGGAGATTGGCATGCCAATGCAGCAAAGATTACCAAAAACGTGGCAAACATCATTTTTTTCATAGGTTACAAGGTTTAATTTATTCAAAATTGCAAAATAAAATAGATTTGAATTTACCGTTTATCCAATATTGAATAGGAAAATACAGATTTTTACAAAACTTATTGGATTATACAGTAAACACATACCTCATGAAAATTAAGAACGCAGTCCTGTTTCTTGTTTCTATCAGCTTAACAGGCCTTTGCTTAGCGCAAGAGCAAACATTGACAATCAGTGGCTTGATGGAGAAAGTTGAAGTCACCAGAGATCAAAATGGTATCAACCATATTTTTGCCCAAAATGAGCAGGATCTTTTCTTCAGCCAAGGCTATCTTGCAGCTAAAGACCGCTTGTTCCAGTTTGAAATTTGGAGAAGAAGGGCAGCAGGAACCCTGGCTGAAATTTTAGGTGATAGGGAACTTGAAAGAGATAAAGGGGTTCGGCTGTTCCAATTTCGTGGAAATAAGGAACAGGAACTACAGCATTATCACCCCAGGGGTGTTGAAATCGTAGATTCTTTTGTGGCAGGGGTCAATGCCTATATCCAGGAAGTAAGGATGCAACCCGAAAACCTACCTATTGAATTCAAAATGCTGGATATTTTACCTGGATTTTGGACATGGGAAACAGTCATATCCAGGCATCAGGGTCTCCTCCAAAATGTGCAGGATGAACTCCTGTACAGCAGGGTAGTCAGTCAAATTGGAGCTGAAAAAGCCAAATCTTTTTTATATTTCCATCCTAATGAACCTCATCTTGAAATTCCAGCAGCTATACCCCAAGAGCTGCTTTTCAAAGATATTTTGGCCCCTTACAATGCTTTCAGAGCAGGTTTTGCATTCCAGCCAGAAGATGTGCTGCCAGAATACCGTAACCAAAATTTAAGCTTTCTAAGCGAATATCAGGAATATCTGCAAGAACAGGAAGAAGCCTTGAAAATGGAAAAATTCAATATTGGGAGTAACAACTGGGTAATTTCAGGTGAATTTACCGAAAGTGGTTATCCAATCATGGCCAATGACCCACACCGGCTCCATGCCATTCCTTCCCTGCGCTATTGGGTAGGTTTACATGCCCCTGGATGGAATGTAGTAGGTGCGGGAGAACCTGTGATTCCGGGTATTTCTATCGGGCATAACGAATACGGTGCCTGGGGTTTGACCATTTTTGAGACAGATAATGAAGACTTAAGGGTATATGACATCCATCCGCAAAAACCTACACAATATTTTTACAAGGGAAATTGGCAGGATATGCGTATTATTCAGGATACCATCAAAGTGAAAGGACGTGCCGATGAAATTGTGAAGCATTATTACACCGTCCATGGCCCAGTGACCTTCATTGACCAAGAACTGAACAAAGCGGTTGCTGTAGAATGTGCTTGGATGGAACCTGGAGGAGCACCTTATTTAGCGAGTTTGCGGATGGACCAGTCTAAGACCTGGGAGGAATTTCGAGAGGCATGCAGCTTCAACCATATTCCTGCTGAAAATATGGTTTGGGCTGATAAAGAAGGAAATATAGGATGGCAGTCCACAGGTATCAACCCCATCAGAACCAGCCATTCCGGCTTGGTAGCCTCTTTGGGTGATGGCAGTATGGATTGGGAAGGCTACCAAGCCATCAAAGAACGCCCAAACATCACCAATCCAGCAGCTGGCTTTTTTGTTACAGCCAATGAAAATGTCACTCCAGAAGACTATTCATTACAGCATACCATAGGCTATGAATGGGCAGATGCTTTTAGAGGTGACCGTATAAGGGAAGTTTTATCCGAAGGGCGGAAATTCACCATGGAAGAGATGGGAGCCCTTCAAAATGACTACCTCTCCCTTCCTGCGAGAAAACTGGTGCCCTACTTGTTGAATCTGAATTTTGAGGAAGATAAATACAAGAACGCGATCAAATTCCTGGAAGGATGGGATTATAGACTGGAAAGCCAGTCTATTCCTGCCGGGATTTATGTTATGTGGGAGAGAAAACTAAGGGAGAATGGAAAAAATATGGCGGTTCCTGATGTGGCACTGCCCTATGTAGGAGCCATCCAAATGACAAGAATCCTGGAATGGGTGGAAAAACCTGAAAAATTATTCACAGAAGCCCCGGAAAGTGCCAGGAATCAATGGATACTGGCTTGCTTTAAAGAAGCAGTTGATGAATTGGAAAAGAAGTTGGGGCTTAACCCAAATAACTGGCAATATGGACAGGAGGATTACAAGCATGCCTCTATTCGGCATCCACTGAGTTTGGCCCTGTCTGAGGAATGGAGGGAAAAACTGGATGCAGGACCCCTTCCAAGAGGAGGCTATAGTTTTACCCCTGCTGCCAATGCTTATGGGGACAACAACACTTCTGGAGCTTCTTTCAGGATTGTAGTAGACACAGGCGACTGGGAAAGGACCATGGGTATCAATACCCCGGGCCAGTCCGGTGATCCGGAAAGTCCGTTTTACAAGCATCTTTTTGAGTTATGGGCCAATGATAGGTTTTTCACTGTGCCATTTGGTAAAGATAAAGTAGAAAAAATGGGGGTTGGAAGATTGATTTTAGTACCCAAGTGATTTTGATGAGCAATACGTAGGAAATCAAGGATTGGCCCTTCAAGCCTCTGGGGTTTCCGCCTACCCTGCAACCTGGCCCCAAGCTACCCCGAAAGCTCGGGGGTCCAATGGACTGTTTTTTTACGCTTGGTCCTAGTCTGGGTTGTGAAAGGATGGCCCTTCTGGCCTTGCTTGAACCGTATCCGTAAATAAATAGTACACAAATCCTATTCCAAGCAATGGCTCAGGGCACAAGGGAATTAATTAAAGGGGCAAAATTCTACAATCAAAGAGATCCAGCTTTCTGATCCATAAAGTGCTGATAAGGGAAAAGAACCAGGCCTAAAGGGCTCGGACTGTATCAATCCGGGATAAAATCCCAGGAATGGATCGCATACCCCTCATTACAGGTCTGAAAGACCCAACTGAAATTGAACGGAAGTATCCAAAAAAAAGCTCCACCGAACAGCATATCTGTCGATGGAGTTTTCACCCTTTAACCCAATCAATCTTCAATTTAAACTACCTCATAAGGCCAGCTCATGATACCGCCTGCGAGGTTAAACGTACTTTCAAACCCCATATCTGCCATGACTTCACAAGCCTGCCCGCTTCTGTTGCCACTTCTGCAGTAGAGGTAATACTTTTTATCTTTAGGCAGGTTTTGGATCTGCCCCATAAATCCAGGCCCCATCATATCAATGTTTCTGGCACCTTTGATTTTTCCGGATTGAAATTCCCCAGCTGTCCTCACATCAATGAGAACTGCATCTTTTGCTGTCATGCCGTTTTTGAAATCCTCATTGGAGAGGTCTGTATAGTTTTTTGGTTTTGTTCTAAAGAAATTAAACATGGTTCTTATTGGTTTATATTTCAAAAATAAAACAGTTGAGAATTAGAAAAAGTAACCTTGATCACATATAGTAAGAAGAAACAAAGATGCATGAAGCCAATGGTCTAGGATCGAACATTAACCATTTCCCTATGACGTTTTTTTTCGATAAAGTAGTCGGGCGCAATTCGAGTTTTTTAGAAAACTTTTCTTACAAAAAATGCTTCAAAACCATGCGTTTAAAGCCCATAGAAAAAAAACAGATTTGTTTCAAAAAATCAACCCAAAAAATATGTGATAAATAAAAATAAATATTGGAATTATATAATTTTTTCAATTCAAGAATGCCCAATTTTGGTAAATAATTGATAGTAGACAAATCGAATGTCTCTTGTATGAAAAAACCAAAAAGTAA
>NZ_SLAP01000234.1 GCF_007126775.1 Cecembia sp.
AATCAGGTTAAAAATCATCGTTCAAATAGGGTTAAATCTATTTTAAATTGCTTATTCAATATAGATGCAATTTATTGAAAATCATAAATTTGTAATTAGTTTTCTTTACGGACAAAATAGCTTTTGATCGATCCATGATAAAAGTGAAATTTGCGCTGAAAATATTGATTTCACTTTAAGGAGCAAAAAGGCAAGACTTAAAAATGAATTCTATTCAGGCTAATAAATCAAAATATGATTTATTTTGCTTGTCTTAAGCCAACCTTATGAAAAAACTCTCCTTCCCCCACCCTATGGTTATCATGCTGGCCTTTGTAGGCCTTGCAACTATTTTTACCTATGTTATTCCGGCAGGTTCTTTTAACAGGGTTTTGGATGAAGATACTGGCCGTGAAGTGGTGATCCAGGGAAGTTATCAAACAACTGAAAACAAACCTGTCAGTATAGGGAAAATGTTCCTCAGTGTGCCTGAAGGAATTATTGAGGGAGTTGAGGTGGTGGTTTTAATTCTTATTATCGGAGGGGCATTTTATGTGGTTGACAAAACAGGGGCTTTTCAGACAGGTTTGGAATCCTTGATTCATCGTTTTAGAAACTCCAAATCCTATCTTTTGATCCTCATTGGAATTTTATTTGCCACAGCTGGTGCCCTGAACGGATTACAGGAAGAAATCATTGCCATGGTGCCTGTCCTAATGATCTTAAGTAGAAAAATAGGTTATTCTAAAGTTTCCATAGTTGGCCTTAGTTTAGGCTGTGCTATAATTGGTGCTGCCTTTGGCCCTACCAATCCATTTGGAGTGATCATAGCCCAAAAAGTGGCTGAAATCCCCTTGTTTTCGGCTTGGGTTTATAGAACCGTGTTTTTGTTTATCGCTCTTCTGCTGTGGATTATTTATATCATCAGAACAGGAAAAGATCCTAATGCTGAGTCAATGGAGGCAGAAAAAATTCCGGAAAAAATGTCGAGATCCCATAGTTTCATCTTGTTTTTGGTTGGATTGACTTTCGGGGTAATGATTTATGGTCTGACCAATTGGAACTGGGATTATAACGAAATGTCGGCGATATTTTTTGCAATGGGATTGCTGGTCGGAGTAATCGGAAATTTGGGTATAAATGGCACTGCCAAAGCCTATGCAGAGGGGTTTGCTGAGCTTGTTTTTGCAGGGATTATTGTGGGTCTTGCACGGAGTATTTATTTGGTGCTTCAGGAGGGTCAGATTATTGACACGATTATCTATGCGCTTTTCCAACCCTTGGAAAGCTTACCCTTAGGCCTTTCGGCTTTCGGAATGTTGATTTCGCAGGCAATTCTACACATTCCTGTTCCAAGTACCTCTGGGCAGGCAGTACTGACCATGCCCCTGTTGACCCCTGTTGCTGACTTAATAGGGATGCCCAGCCAGGTAGCGGTGCTGGCTTACCAATATGGGGCAGGAATAATGGACCTGGTAACTCCTAGCAATGGCGCCTTAATGGCTATCTTAGCTGCAGCAGGGATTTCTTATAAAGATTGGATCCAATATGCCTGGAAACCTATTTTGGTAGTATTTACTATTGCTGCCGTATCAGTAGTAGGCGGTATTTTCTTACTCTGAGAAAGAATATGATGGATGGGTTTATTCTTCCTGAATCATTGTTTAAATTCAAAGCTTAAACCTAAATAACCTATGCGCATCAACGACCACCAACCTTTACCCCCTTTTGTAGCCAATGAAGCCCGCTATGATAAAATGCCTTTTCGCCGCTGTGGGCAAAGTGGCATTTTATTGCCCCAGATTTCATTAGGTCTCTGGCACAACTTTGGGCACAATGCAGATTTCAAAAATGCCAGAAGCATATTAAGGCAGGCTTTCGATTATGGCATTACCCATTTTGACCTGGCCAATAATTATGGACCTCCTTATGGTTCTGCTGAAGAGAATTTTGGAAGGATCATGGAAATGGATTTTAGGTCATACAGGGATGAACTGATTATTTCAACTAAAGCCGGCTGGGACATGTGGCCAGGTCCTTATGGTAACCTTGGTTCCAGAAAGTACCTCATTTCGTCTCTTGACCAGAGTTTAAAAAGAATGGGATTGGATTATGTGGATATTTTTTACCACCATAGACCTGATCCGGAAACACCATTAGAGGAAACCATGGGTGCTTTGGACCATATCGTCCGCTCGGGAAAAGCTTTGTATGTCGGCATATCCCAATATTCCGCTGAGGATACCCTTAGGGCCTCTCAGCTATTGAAGGAAATGGGCACGCCGCTTTTGATTCACCAACCCCGATACAGCATGTTTGACCGCTGGGTAGAAAATGGTTTGCTTGACGTCCTTGGCGATGAAGGCATCGGTTCCATTGCTTTTTCACCACTTGAGCAGGGAGTTTTGACGGACAAATACCTAAAAGGCATTCCGGAAGACAGCAGGGTAGCAAAAGATGGACGTTACCTGAAAGAAGAACAAATTTCGGATGAAGTAATCAACAAGGTGAAGGCCCTGAACGAAATCGCCAAAAACCGAGAGCAAAGTCTGGCTCAAATGGCTATTGCATGGTTACTAAAAGACGAAAGGGTAACCACTGTGCTGGTAGGGGTAAGTAAATCCGAGCAACTGGCGGACAATGTAAAAGCTTTGAACAATATCCGTTTTTCCAAAGAAGAACTGGAAGCTATTGAAGGCATCTTGAGCACTTAAAACATGGCATTTGCAGAGAAGGAAATGACATCTTGTGCCCTCATTCTGCGAATTTAATATTTAGGACAAGTTGTGGATCTAATAGATAACTTAATCCAATTCTATACCACCAAATGAAGAGCTACTTATACTCCATTATTCTTTTTCTTTTACTTCTTTCTTGTGGTCAGAAAAAAGAGGAAGTCCAAAATCTCCAAGTGGGGGTATCAAAAGCGGTTATAAATCCCCCTATGAGCGCATTTATCGCAGGGGATAAACAAAACAGGAAGTTTACCGGGATTTTGGACAGTTTGTACGTTAAGACAGCGGTCTTTTATGACGGCAATGAAAGTTTTGCCTTAGTAACCGTTGACTGCATTGGCTTACTTTATCAGGATCTGTTGAAAATCAGGGAAAAAATTGGCACAATGGACTTAGGTATCCCCTTTTCTTCCGAAAATATCGTCATAAGTTCCACCCATACCCATTCCGGACCGGATGTGGTGGGATTATGGGGTGAAGATTTTACACAAAGTGGGGTGGATTCTGTATATATGGATTTTTTGGTCAAAATTGCGGCTGAACAAATCCTAACTGCAGCTTCCAAACTGGAAAATACCGCTGTCAGATATGCGAGCACAGAATATGGTCATGATTGGGTAGCCAATATCTGTGAAGAAGAAATAGACCGTTCGGTTACCATACTGCAGTTTCTCAATGATAAGGGGCAAAATATCTTGTCTCTGACCAATTTTGCCTGTCATCCTACCTATCTTGATGCCGTTTATAATGAAGTTTCAGCGGACTATGTGGCAGGATTTTACCAAGAAATGGAAAAGCAACTCGGTGGAGAACATCTCTACCTACAGGGGGCTATCGGTGGATGGATACAACCTATTGATAAGGGCATATCTTATGAAGAAGTACTCCAAAGGGGATCAGGCTTAGCCAATGCGGCGATTTCAGCATTGAAAGAAGGGGAAAGTTTAAAATCAAATTACTTGTCATTTCGCAGTAAAAAAATCAATCTGCCTGTCGAAAACGAAGCTTGGAGGCAGTTGGCAGCTGGAGGGATAATCCAAAGAACCATTACAGAGGTTGTGGAGACTGAAGTGGTATGGTTTTCAATTGGGGAAGCCAATTTTGCTTCGCATCCGGGAGAAACGGCTCCTATTTATGGGCTTCATACCAAAGCCATGATGCCCGAAGGCCCTCAATTTGTTCTAGGATTAGGACAGGATGCACTGGGCTATATTGTCAAACCCGACTATTTCGAGGATCAAACTTTGCCACACGCGCCTTATCTGACCAGTATGTCATTGGGAAAAAATACAGGTCCCTACTTAATGCAGGTTTTGAAAGCTTTAGCCGAAGAACATCACTAAAACCTAAATGTATATGCCAGTTTGATATTGGTCCTGTCTTCGATGGAGAGAAATCGATCCGTCAATCTAAACCAATTGTGGTTATAGACGATGAAAAAAGTATTCCCTGGATCAATTACCCAGGTAAATCTGCTATTGGTACCCAAAAATCTAGTGATATTATCATATTGAACATTAAAATTGACAGAAACCCATGGCGAAAAATCATAGCCTGAAATCAAACGGATAATATGGGTATCAAAATTACCTTCTGCCAACCGCACTTGGGAGTGAATCCAAGAAGCCGTAAGGTTAAGGCCTATGATAGGACGCATAAATAAGTCAGCGGTAATATTGGTCTCTGTACCAGTCCAAAAACCATTTCTTGAATACACAAGAGAACCGCCGATTTTTCTAAAAGGCGCCGATTGGGCTGTGATAGTATATCCCAAATTGTAATAATCACCCACATCAATCACATATTCACCATCCCTTAAGATATCAAAAGGCCTATCCAAAAATTCATAATTATAATTGGCCTGAAACTGTAAGATATCTCCTGATTCAAACCTTAAACCTAAAAACCTGATGCGATGGTTTACAGTTGCCGGTCTCCAATCCATTTCCATGAGGTACTCGAAATAATATTGCCAACTCAATTCCCGTATAAGCCCACTATTTTTCCATAAAGGGCTAAAGCTAATGGAAGGCTGTAAGCGACGAAAGCCAACCCTGGGGGCAAAACCAGTTGCAGGATCATAATTTACACCAAACTCCCTGTATGACATATGAGCCATCCAGGGCTCATTAGGAAAATTGATTCTTCCACCCCTCACCGATCTGTCCCAAACTGTACTTTCATCACCGAAAAAATTCGGTGTATGTCCCACAAAAAAAGCTTCAAATTGCAGGTTTTTATTACCCAAAAATTTGGAGGTATTCAAGCTGAGATCCATACCCAGGGTTTCCCGAAGAGGTAAACTGTCTCCCTCAGTATCTCTTCTGGTATAAATTACGCCAATGGTACTTTCCTCTGAAATATTTTGAACTACCCTACCCACGGTGAAATTTTCAGCTTGTCTTTCTCCTTGGGCAGCTGTATTGACATGTAAAAAACCAATATCGGTATCTTTTACCCTGCCAATCATCCTGCCTCCATACCTTATTGGGATAGGTAATCCCTCCTGTAAGCCTATCCTTCTACTGAAATAAGGGTTAGGATTACTGGAAGGTGCAAATAAAAATATATTGGCTCCTTCTAAAAAAAAGGCCCTTCTTTCTGGAAAGAAAAGTGGAAATCTTGTAAGATTGATCTGCCTGTCATCCACCTCTGTTTCTGCAAAGTCGGTATTGATGGTGATGCCAGCTTTAAGATTAGGCGTAATGTTGTAATTCAGTTCACCACCAAAATTATGGTTGAACTCGGCTGTTTTGGGACTTTCCAAGTTTTCCCGTTGCCTTACTTGGGTACCGATAGCATAAGGTATAGCTTCCAATCCTATACCCTGATTGATATCTTTCAATCCTACAAGCTTTCCCGCATCCTGAGGTCTTTGAATACCCTGATTTCTTTGAAATCCTGACCATAACACATCCTCATTTTTTCTTCGGATAGTCCGTAAAAAATTGATACCCCAGGTATCGTTGTTGGGATCAAAATTCAAGGTCATAAAAGGTATGCGGATTTCAGTCATCCAGCCCTCCGGGGTTTTGGCTACCCATGCCCTCCAAATTCCATCCCAAGATCGGTTGATGGAGGTTCCTTGTCCAACCCTCAAAATTCCATCTCCCATCAAGCCCAGAGGGTTAATTTCAAAATAAAATGCGGAACGTTGGTCATTATAGGTATCCAAAATGAATACAAACCTATCATCGGTATCTAGAACTGCATCCCGCTTTCTTTGAAAAGCTTTTATTTTATCAGGCTCCGAATCAAAAAACTGTGCACTGATATAGAGGTTTTCTGTATCATAGGCAATCCTTATTTCAGTGCGTTCAGATGCGGGATTTCCTGGCACAGGTTCCTGTTGGTAGAAATCACTGATGACAGCGGCTTTTTGCCAAAAAGCTTCCTGGGTATGACCATCCAGTTCAATACTTTCTCCAGGTTGCATTTTATATGCTTCTATGGTTTTCTGAGCATATACATTAACATTGGATAAATAAAGAATAAATAATAAAAAGATAATGTTGGTATAAGCTTGCACAGTTCAAAACTCTACAATTAAATACATTTTGCATTGTTTAATTATGTTAATGGTATAATCATTTTATAGAAGAAGCTAAATTTCAAACGATTTACAGCAGTAATTCAATGGAAATTCAGAAATTTGTTATTTCAAAAAAAGAAATTTAGAAGTGATGGAGTGGATAGAAGCATTAGAGAAGATAAATGTCGAAGTGCAGGAAAGTTTCGGAACATTGAGCAAAGAAAAGCTTTATGCCAAACCTGATCCAGAAAAATGGAGCATTGCTGAAAACCTGCAACACCTCATCCAAGTCAATGAAAGTTATTTTCCTATTTTTAGCAGGCTGGAAAAAGGAAATCTTCATCAAACTTTTATAGGTAAAATCGCCTTTTTCAGAAATATTTTTGGGAATATGATTTACGCATCCGTATCGGATGGGGGTAAGAAAAAAGTGAAAACCTTCCCCCTTTGGGAGCCCAAAGGCCTGGAAAAAGAAGAGGATATTGTGGAAAAATTCCTTCAGCAACAAGAAGTCCTCAAGCAGTGGATAGACAGGCTACAACCTTGTCTAGAAAAAGAAGCAGTGATACACTCCCCCGCCAATAAATTAATTGTTTACAACCTTTCTAAAGCCTTGGATATTATGGTTGCGCATGAAAAGAGGCATTTGGATCAAGCCATCAGCACTTTATAAATGAAGCAATAAAACCATAAAGAATAGAAAACTGATTTGACCTTTAATAACCGGATAGAATAACATCAAATTTAAACTTGCTGTTTAGGTGGATTTTTTTTTAATTTAATAGTTTGATTGGGTAATGATTAACTGTTCCATTTCAAATTAAGTGTGCCATGAATATGAAAATCACCAAAAAAGACATCGCTTTCTTTTTCCTAGGGATTTTGCCATGTTCCTTTTTGATACCATTTATAACTGGGATGAAATTGTTGCGGCATTTAAAGAAGGTTTTAATAGTGCAATAGAAGATGAGAGATTAAAATTGGAATAGGTTGAACTTGTTCCCAATAGTAGTCTTTTCTAACCCTAGGTTAAGTTTTCTTTTTATTATTCGGTAAGTTCTGCTTATCATTAGCATAAAGATTGATTTATTATGCCATTTTATTCCAAAAGAGACCTTGAATTCCAATTATTTGAAAACCTACAAATATTGGAACTTACCCAACTGAATTATTTCGAAGACCATTCTAATGAGACCTTTCATATGGTATTGGAAGCTGCTGAAAAGATTGCTGAAAATTCACTACATCCTTTGCTTACTGAAATGGATAGGAATGAACCGCAATTAGTAAATGGCAAAATCCAGGTACATAAAGGGATGAAAAAGATCATCCAACAATTTGGAGCCGATGGCTGGATCAATGCCACCTTTCCTTATGTGGAGGGAGGACAGCAACTCCCCAATACCTTGCATATGGCTGCAGGATTTATTTTTCAAGCAGCAAATTATTCCGCATCAGTTTATCCTTTTCTTACTACGGGAGCAGCCAATCTTATCCGGACTTTTGGGGGCAAAAACTTGATTGATAAATTTACCCCGAATATGTATTCGGGAAAATGGCAGGGCACCATGGCCTTGACCGAACCAGATGCAGGTTCTTCTTTATCTGATCTAAGCACAATGGCCATTCCAACTGAAATTGAAGGGGTTTATAAAATCAAGGGACAAAAAATATACATTTCTTGTGGAGACCATGATGCTTGCGAAAATATCATCCATCTGATGTTGGCCCGAATTAAGGGAGCGCCTGTTGGTGTCAAGGGCATCTCCTTATTTATTGTCCCTCAAAAAAGGGTTCCTGATGGTAGGCCCAATGATGTATTGACAGAAGGCATTTATCATAAAATGGGATATAAAGGAGCTCCTATTGCCCATTTGATGATCGGTTCCAATGATGCTTGTGAGGGCTTTCTGGTGGGTGAAGCCAATAAAGGATTGGCTTACATGTTCCAAATGATGAATGAAGCACGTGTTGGTGTTGGGATGAATGCCGCTGCCATCGGGACGGCAGCTTATTATGCTTCCTTAGCTTATGCCAAAGAAAGGCCACAAGGAAGGAAAATAGGCGACAAAGACCCTTCACAACCTCAAATCCCTATTATACAACATGCAGATGTGAAGCGGATGTTACTTTTCCAAAAGTCTATCACTGAAGGTGCTTTGTCTTTACTTTTGTATTGCAGCAAATTGGGGGATATTGCCCATGTAGGTGATGGAAAAGAAAAGGAGGAAGCATTCCTTCTACTCGATTTTTTGACCCCTATTGCAAAAAGCTATCCTTCTGAAATGTGTTGTCTGACTACCTCAACAGCAGTTCAGGTGCTGGGTGGTGCTGGTTACACGACCGATTTTCCTGTAGAGCAGTATTATCGTGAAGCCCGCATTCACCCTATTCATGAAGGTACTACGGGTATTCATGGAATGGATTTGCTGGGGCGGAAAGCCACCATGCAGGAAGGAAAGGCTTTAAAACTTTTTGTCAGGGAAATTTCAAAAACCATTCTTCAGGCCAAAGATATGCCAGCGATCACAAGCCATGGGGAAAAACTGGAAAAATACCTGCAAAGAGCCCAACAAACAGTAGGTTATTTGTTTACAAAAGCAGGGAAAAACCCTGAAGCCTATCTTGCAGATGCTACCCTATTTTTGGAATACACAGGAATCCTGACCATTGCTTGGCAATGGTTGAAACAGGGCATAACTGTACAAAAGCAATTGGATAAGGGAGTTGCTGAAACTTCATTTTACCAAGGTAAAATCATATGTTTGCGCTATTTCTTTGAATATGAATTGGTCAAAATGGATGGACTGGGTAAAAGACTAATGGCTGCAGATATGCCTACTTTGGATATGCAGGATGATTGGTTTTAAGTAGCTTCTTAAATATTGACATAGCTACTTATAATCTTGTTCCATTTATAAAGCTATACTTCGATTCAAACAATATTACTATTTCGTGGAAAAGGGAATGAGTAAATTACAATAGCTTAATTATTGATTAATAAAACCCAAAAAAATGAAAAAAAAGCTATTGAGTTTAATGATCATGGCCTGCGTCTTTACTACCCTGTATGCTCAGGAAAAAAGAGAGGTGAAAGTGGAATCTACCTCGGTAACAACAGGCAATGCTACGATCAAGGGCAACCCTGTTCCTTACAAAGCTACTGCCGGTACCATGCCGGTATGGAATGAGGATGGAGAACCTATTGCCACCCTTTTTTATACTTATTATGAAAGAACTGATGTGACCGACAAGAGTACCCGTCCTTTGGTGTTTTCTTTTAACGGAGGTCCTGGTTCAGGCTCCCTGTGGATGCACTTGGCCTATACAGGCCCTTATGTGCTCAACATCGACGATGAAGGCTATCCATTGCAGCCTTACGGTGTAAAACAAAACCCGCATTCTATATTGGATGTGGCAGATATTATCTATATCGATCCCGTAAATACAGGCTATTCCAGGATTGTTGATAAGGAAACTCCCCGATCCACTTTTTTTGGGGTGAATGCAGATATCAAATATTTAGCAGATTGGGTAAAGACCTTTGTGACCCGACAAAACCGGTGGCCATCTCCAAAATACCTGATCGGTGAAAGTTATGGTACAACCAGGGTTTCTGGGCTTGCCAATGAGCTTCAAAATTCCCATTGGATGTACCTGAACGGAGTCATTTTGGTATCTCCAACCGGCCTTGGTCTGGACAGAAGCGGACCTGTAGCCAAAGCCAATTACCTACCTTATTTTGCTGCTACTGCTTGGTACCATGAGGTATTACCTGCAGACCTGCAGTCCAAAGATTTAGATGAGATCTTGCCTGAGGTGGAAAAATACACTTTAGATGTAGTACTTCCTGCAATAGCCAAAGGCGGTTCACTTCCTGAGGCAGAAAGAAAAGCCATTGCCAAGAAGATGGCCTATTATTCAGGCATCAAAGAGGAGGTTTTTCTAAATTTTGCATTGGCAGTACCGACCAGTTTCTACTGGAAGGAATTGATGCGTGATAAAGGACTGACTGTTGGAAGATTGGACAGCCGTTACAGGGGCATTGACCAGACCGATGCTGGAGAGGTTAGAGATTACGATCCGGCACTGACAGCATGGAACCATGCCTTTTCCCCAGCGATGAATTATTATGCCAAAAACGTTTTGAAGTACGATACCGACTTGACTTATTACCTATTCGGTCCTGTTCGTCCTTGGGATAGGAGCAATGATAATACTGGGATGCAGTTGGCTCAGGCCATGTTGCAAAATCCTTACTTACACGTGATGACCCAATCCGGTTACTATGATGGTGGCACGGATTATTTCAATGCCAAGTACAACATGTGGCAGATGGATCCTGCGGGTAAATTACAGGATAGAATGAGCTTCAAAGGTTATAGAAGTGGTCATATGATGTACCTGAGGGCAGAAGATCTGGCCAACTCCAACGAGGATGTAAGACAGTTTATCCTGAAGACCATTCCCCCAAAGGATAAGCCGGCAAAGTACTGGTAGGATGAGGCGAAAAACGAGCTGCCTTCCATAGGTAAGAGGTTAGAGATTTCGGAAGGTGTAATGCAGATTTGTGAAATGGAACCATTAAGGAGTTAAGGCATTGAGAGATTCATTCAGTTGAATTCTGCACGGCTTTAACTCCTTTTTAGCAAGATAAAAGGAGATATTATCGATCATACCAAATGATTGCGCAAAATAGATCCGACCCTCATATCAATTTGGCTAAAAAAAATATCTTTTAGGCTAAGCAACACTTTTGCCATTTTTGAGATTGGCCAATAATTAAGATAAAAAATGCTGTGATCCTTCTCCTCAACTTCAAGTGAAAATTGGCTGAAGTTGAAGCAGAATTATCATGTGCAAATCAAAAGAGCCTGCAGCTCAAAATAAGAGCATGCAGGCTACTATTTAACTAATCATATCAATCTTATCACTAACGATAAGCGGGGTTTTGAACCATATTGTTGTTGGTGAAAATCTCTGAGTTAGGAATAGGGAAAATATACCTTCCTCTATCTCCTATTGCATAAGTACTTGCACCGGTAGTCCTGGGAATATTGGTGAATTCCGTGATAGCCCTATCGGTCCTTGTCATATCAAAGAATCGGTGTCCTTCAATTGCAAACTCAAACCTTCTCTCATCCAAGATTAGGTCTATCAACTCATTGGAACTACCTGCAGTGGCATCAGCTAAACCCGCTCTATTCCTCACTGCATTGAGATCTGATAACCCACCAGCGATATTATTTTGGTTGGCCCGAGCTTCTGCTCTGATCAGGTACAGTTCAGCAATCCTCAATACTGGAACATTACTTGCGTTCTGAATTTCATCAAATTTGGTAGAATAATATACACCTCCAAATGCAGGATTCAGCGCTATCAGTTCACTTCTTGAGTCAACACCCTGTCTGGCAAGCAATTCATCTGCAAAGGGCATGTGAAAACTCAAACCTCCCCTACCTGCCAAACTCGCGGGAAAATACCATTGCCTAAAACCACTGAAATCCACCACGTTGTAATGCATTTCAAAAATTGATTCAGCAGAGAAGTCAGTTCTGAATATATCAGAAAAAGGCTCCACAAGCTCAAAAGAAGCTTGACTGATCACTTCTGAAGCTTTGGTTTCTGCCTGTGCCCAGTTATCAAGATAAAGGTAATACCTGGCCAACATGGCTGTTGCCGCTGGTTTTGTTAAACGGGATCTGGATAGGAAATTGCTAGCTCTGGAAGCAGGCAATAAACTCTCACCCAATTCAAGATCTTCTCGTACTTGATTCCAAGTGGCTTCCAAGCTTGCCCTTTCTTTAAAGGCATCCTCACCGACACCAATTGAAGGTGCTGTTTCTATAATTACTCCAAGTTCTCCATACTTTCCAGGTATTCCGCCAAAATATTTCACCAACTCAAAATACATCATACCTCTAAAGGCATACGCTTGGCCAAGCATATCATTTTTTCTATCCGTTGACAAACCGGGTACATCCGGTGCAAAAGCAATGATATTATTCGCTAAATCAATGGTTCTGTATATTTGTGTATACAAATCATCAATTTCCGTATTATCTGGTGTCTGACTGAATTCATCAATCACATTGAAATTATCCCAGGTATCAATTGACTGGACTAAATCCGAAGCCAATTCTCCCAAAGTTTGGGTCCTCCAGTTATACACCAATTGTGCTTCATTATATAGACCATTTAAGGCCGCTTCTGCATTCACAGGATTTGAGAATGCTTCACTGGTTGCAATCTGAAATTGAGGATCTTGATCAAGTACATTGCAACTTATCCCCAGACCGGACAGCACTAGAAGTCCTGCCGCTATTCCTTTATATATCTTATTATTCATCTTCATAGCTTTAGAAAGTTAAGTTTACACCGAGAGTATAGGTTCTTGGTTGTGGCATAACCGCTATATCTACACCTGATACCAAATTTGAGGGACTTGTACTTACTTCCGGATCCAGACCTGTATAATTGGTCCAAGTAATCAGGTTTTGGGCCATGCCATAAATACGCGCTCTTCCTATACCGACTCTTGAGGAAATTGGAGATGGAATGGTATATCCCAAACTTAAGTTTTTCAATCTTAGGAATGATCCATCTTCCACATGTCTGGAAGGTCTCAAATTAGCACTATAGTTTCTTGAGGCCATTCTTGGAACATCAGTAATATCTCCTGGCTGTTGCCATCTGTCCAATTGTTGGGTAGTGTAACCCGTAGCTCTTTCTCCTCCATGCTCAAAAAAGAACCTGCCATAATTCAAAATATCACCACCTTCACTAAATTGGAAAAACACCATCAAATCCCAATTTTTGTAGTTAACCATATTGGTGAAACCTCCTACGTATCTTGGGATAGCAGAACCAAATATTTGTCTGTGGATGTTTGGATTAAATTCTTCATCCCCCATGGTATCCCAGATAATATCTCCTGTCTGAGGATCAACTCCTTCCTGAACATGCACCCAAAATGAATTCAAAGGATATCCTTCCTCAACCCTTACATAATCACGAGTAAAAGTGGAGAATGGGAAGGCCAAACGGGTAACAAGGTTGTTGTTCCTGGATACATTAAAATTGGCATTCCATGTAAAATCCTGCTTTTCAATTATGGAAGCGTTAATTCCTAACTCAAAACCGCGGTTTTGCATTTCTCCAAAGTTTTGCGTAAGAATACTAAAGCCCAATGACTTCGGAACTGGAACATTTAATAAGAGATCTCTGGTTTGTTTGTCATAATAATCAAAGGTCAAAGTTAGCCTATCGTTCCATAAGCCAACATCCAAGCCAACATTGAATTGAGCAGTGGTTTCCCATCTCAAGTCAGGATTGGCCAATTGGTTGGGAGCAATACCAGGAGCGTCTACATAAGATGCAGGGCCTGTTGGCTGTCCTACGCCACCCAAATTAAGACCACCTCTCATACCACCCCAAAGTCCTAATGCCTGGAAATCTCCAATTCCACCTTGGTTTCCTGTAATACCATAACTGGCTCTAATTTTCATATCAGAAACTGTACCCCTGATAGCTTCCATAAAGCTTTCATCCACTATTCTCCAAGCACCGGCAATGGAAGGGAAATAACCCCATCTATTATCCGCACCAAATCTTGAAGAAGCATCAGCACGCATATTGGCAGTAAATAGGTATTTTCCTTTGTATCCATAATTTATTCGGGTAAAGAATGAGGCGATGCCCCAAGAAGTACCGGTACTGCTTGCATTTTTGACTGCAGCAGATTCAATTCTTTTAAAGGAATTTGAAGGAAAGCCTTGACCAAATGCCTGAGTTCTCAGGAATTGGTTTTCCTGAAGGGTATTTCCAAGAAGTACATTGATGTTATTGCTCCCGAAATTCTTTTGATAAGTCAATACATTTTCATTGATCCAGTTATTACTTCTGGTTACAAAAGACTGTGCCGAACCATTAAGCGCAGCCCCAGCAGCTAGGAAAGTATTGAAATACCTATCCTCTTCCACCAGGTTATTGTCAATACTCCAGGTACTTCTAAAAACCAGACCGTCGGTAATTTCCCAATCTGCATACACACTACCAATTATACGGGTAGTTTTCATTAGGTAATCCGTCTCATTTGCTACAGCAACAGGATTTTCCCAGAAAGGCCTGAAGTAAGTACCGTCATCATTGAAGATGGGAAAGTTACTTGGGTAGAAAAAGGCCGTAGAAAGTGCCCCTGCAATGGCATTTCCATTGAGCGCCCTATTTCTTGTATTCACAGAGTAGGTAGCACTGGTCCCAATTTTCAACCTTGGAGTCACCATAAAATCCAAGTTCATTCTGGCACTGCTTCTTTCAAAATCAGCTGGTCTTACGAGACCTTCTTGGAAAAAATTATTGGCAGATACAAAGTATTTTATTTTTTCATCACCTCCAGCTACAGAAGCATCAAGATTCCTAATGGAACCTGTTTGGAATATCTCATCCAGCCAGTTGGTATCTATCGCTCCATCAGGATTTGGAAAAGGCGCATTATATGGTTGTCCTGAAGGATTTAGTGCATCTAGCGAACCATTCCTATCTATCCAATTGTTTCGGCTGGCTTCATTTTGGAGCCTTTCAAAAGTAGGGCCATCTACCCTAATTTCATTTGGATTTCTCCAAGGTTCTGAAATACCCGCATACATATTGATATTCACCACAGGTTTACCTGATTGTCCTCTTTTTGTGGTAATCAATACCACGCCATTGGCTGCCCTTGCACCAAAAATGGCTGTTGCTGAGGCATCTTTCAAGATTTCCATGGATTCAATATCAGCCGGGTTCAAATCTGCCAGTGGATTTGTAGGTTGACCAAAGGTTGTTGCCGCTAAATTATCCGAAATAATTGGCACACCATCAATAACATACAGCGGATCTGAATTTCCCGTGATGGACGTAGTACCCCTGATTCGGATATTCATACCACCACCAGGTTCACCAGATTCAGAATTAACTACAACTCCCGGAGCCCTACCTTGTAAAAACTGATCAGGCGAAACAATCGGTATATTCTCTACATCTTTCCCCTTGATAGAAGAAATTGCACTCGTCAGGGTTCGCCTGTCCTGTTCTCCATAACCTACTACAATCACCTCTCCAAGCGCCCTGGTATCAGCAACCATGGTTACCGATATCTCTGACCTATTGGCAACCCTTATTTCCTGGGTGTTGTAACCAATAAATGAGAACACCAAAACATCATCTGCTGAAGTGACACCTATAGAAAATCTCCCATCGATATCTGTTGCAGTTCCTATACCGGTACCCTTGACCAGTATATTTACACCGGGAATCCCATCTGGCTCATCTTCCGATACCACCCGGCCTGTAACTGTTTGCGTTTGAGCATATATACTTATTGCTCCAAGCAAAAGCATACATGTCAAAAGTAAAG
>NZ_SLAP01000127.1 GCF_007126775.1 Cecembia sp.
CTAGAGACCACTTTGGAAGACAAAACCATCAGAGATCCTGCGGAAAGAGAAAGGCTTTTTGGACAAAGGGATCATGTTCGGAAATATGGGAAAGATTATGCCGAAAGATTGAGCCAGTCTGGATTAAAAGTAGAAGAAAATAATTTTGTCAAAAGTCTGGATAAAACATCGATTGAGAAACATGCCCTTCCTGAAAATGAGATCATCTTCTTTTGTTCAAAAGGCTGAATTATCCATCTTTCTCCTGAAATGTTTTGGACCAGCAGGCTGTTATCAGGCCAAGGCCATAAGCACTCAATTGACCAAAAGAGGTAAAAATTGACAATAACCCTACTTTGATGGATTTTTCTTGAATACTGGCATCCAAAAATACCAAGAGCAACCAGATTCCGTAAAGACCCATGAGCCATTTATAAAGAGACATTGCCAGTAATAGAAATAAAACAGCAAGCATCCATCCTCCCAAAAAAAAGGAAGGCATAAAATGAATAAATTGGAGCGCTTCTGGATGGAACCTGCTTACATGCACTCTGTTTTGACCAAAAGAATAACTTTGGTCTAAGAAACTCTTCCATGAGTTTCTCCTCCTATGGTAAACATAGGCCTCTTCCACCAACTCCAAATGGAAACCTGCTTTCTTTAAGCGCAAAGACAACTCGATATCCTCTGCCCTGTTAGGGTCTATGAACCCACCGACAGTATCAAAAACCTTTTTTGAAAAGCCCATATTATAGCCTCTTGCCTGGTATTTTTCGGGTGCTTTCATTTTACCCCTAATCCCTCCAGTGGTAAGAAAGGCTGTCATGCTGTAATTGATGGCCTTTTGAAAGGCTGAAAAGTCGGAAGCAGCTGCATCAGGTCCACCATGTGCATCAAGATTGCGATCTTTTATCGCCTTTTTCAGTGATTTCAGGTAACCTAAAGGGATAATACAGTCTGAATCAAAAAACACAAAATATTCCCCTTTGGCCTTTTCCATTCCAAAATTCCTGGCAAATCCCTGACCTACGTTTTTAATGAAAAAATAGTGGACATCTAACTGGTTTTTATAGTTAAGAATACAATCATCACAAGTGAATGCAGAACCATCTTCGACAATGATCACCTCAAAATCCTGATATTCCTGCAATTGCAGGCTATCTAAAAGCATCTTGATTTCCTGAGGCCGATTATAAACAGGTATGATGATGGAAAAAAACATCAGTCCTTGAAATTCAATTCCTCATCTATATTGTAATCTGCTTTCTTATTATTATTGGAAGCCATAATTTCAGCTAAAAAGCCGGTCAAAAACAATTGTGCTCCAACAATTAGTGCCACCAAAGCAAGGAAAAACAGGGGTTGGTCGGTAATATCTCTCACTACTAAGCCTTTGGAAATTCCTCTTATTTTTTCAAAAATAAGCCAGACAGTTATTACAAATCCTGTTAAAAAAGATATCGTTCCCAAAGAACCAAAAAAATGCATGGGTTTACGCTTGTACCGGTTGACGAAAGAAACGGAAATCAGGTCAAGAAACCCATTGATAAAACGCTCCCAGCCAAACTTGGTCACGCCGTATTTCCTGGCCTTATGATCCACTACCTTTTCTCCAATCTGGTTAAAGCCATTCCATTTGGCAATCAAGGGGATATAACGGTGCATTTCTCCATAGATATGAATGTTTTTAACCACTTTGTTTTTGTATGCCTTTAAGCCACAATTAAAGTCATGCAGCTTTATCCCCGATATGACCCTGGTTACCCAGTTGAAAAATTTGGATGGAATGGTTTTACTGATAGGATCTTTTCTTTTTTTCTTCCATCCAGAGACTACATCAAAATTTTCGGCGGTGATCATCCTATAGAGTTCAGGAATTTCATCCGGACTATCCTGAAGATCAGCATCCATAGTAATCACCACTTCTCCTAAGGCCTTTGAAAAGCCCATATCCAAGGCTGCCGACTTGCCATAATTCCGGGTAAAACTGATTCCTTTTACTGCTGGATTTTCCGCAGACATTTGCTGGATAGACTGCCAGGAATTATCCTTACTCCCGTCATTGATGAAAATGATTTCATAAGAAAAGGAATACTCCTCCATAACTTTCCTGATCCAATCATGCAGTTCTGGAAGAGACTCCTCTTCATTGAAAACAGGTATAATGACAGATATCTGTAACATGAATCAATACGTGTTATCCTCCTTTTTCTGAATGATCGCTGCTACGATCATGCCAATGATCAATGCGCCTATCATGACATTCATAAAGGTAGAAATACCCAAAAATTCCGGAGTTTGGAAAAACTTGACAAACTCAGGGAGATCATCTGGATCTACCTGCCCGCCCCCAAATCTTTCCTGTATTTCTGATTGGGCTTCAAGGACCCTTTCCATATAATTGGTGTCTATGAATTTGATATAGAGGTAAACCCCTACCGAACGGATTGCTCCCCCAATCAATCCTGCCAGCATTGCAATGCCAAAACCTTGGCCAAAGGTTATAAAACCTTTATTGCTATCCTTGAATTCCTTGCCTGCAAGAAAATAAATAGTAAAGGCAAGTCCGATTGTAACCAAAAATACAACTGCCTGTACGGCAATACCCTTAGTTCCAAGATCAAACATGGTAACGGCCAAACTTAATATCAAGCCTGCCAATCCATAAATCAGTCCCCATTTTTTTCCGGAGTCCGTAGTAGTCATTGTTTCTTCCATCGTGTTTTTAATAATTTTTCCTTAAAATAATTGAAATAATAATTGTGAAAAAGAGGCCAAAAGCAATTTTGAAAATCAAATCAGTTATGGCAATGTCATATACAGACAAGGTAAGCATTTGTTCATACGTTCTTTCAAATGATGCTTGGCCTAGTCTGCTGATGATTTCTTCTTTTTTCTCAGCCAATATCTGCATCATATTGGCCTTGATCGCTTCAAAAAGCTTTGGTGAAAATACCAAACCCAAGTAAATACCCAAAAAAGTCACAAATGCATTGATGGCATAAATTAGGAACCCAATGCTCATCCCCTCTGCAAAACTGAGCTTATTTTGATTTAGCTTAAAGCGGTAGAAATAAATGCCAGCCCCTACAAATAAGGGGGTAATTGCAAAACTGAACACTTTACTGAACAATGTGGGATCAGGGGTGAAAAAGGTGGCCATATAAAAAGCAAAAATAGAGAAAACCGCAGCCAACAGTCCTATTTTATAGAAATAACCAAAATATTGCTTCATGAATCAGAGTTTTACAAAGCGTTCGCCATTTATAAGGAATTTGACTTTGCCCTTCACTGTTGTTCCATACCAGGGGTGGTTTGCAGAAAGAGAAAGATTGCTGCGCTTATCATACTGCCAGGTTTCTGAGGGGTCAAACACAGTGATTTCAGAAAGGCTCATTTCTTTTACTTTTAGTACCCTTAAAGGACCAGAAGTGATTTTTCCAATTAACAAAGGCCAGTCCAATTCATCTGACAACTTTACCAGGCCTGGCAGGAAAGTCTGCAATCCAATCATACCCGGCTGTGCCAAATCAAATTCCATGTGTTTGGCATCGAAATCCTGTGGCTGATGATTGGATACAATGGCGTCAATGGTGCCATCCTTCAAACCTTCTATCAAGGCTGCTCTTTCCTCTTTTCCCCGAAATGGAGGCACCACTTTCAGGTTTGCGTCAAAACCAGAAAGGTCTTCATCAAGAAAAAGCAATTGATAAATAGAAACATCTGCAGTAACCTTCAATCCTTCTTTTTTAGCCTTTCGTACACTTTCCACGGCGGCACCTGTACTCAAAGTCTGGAAATGAACAGAACCTCCGGCGTAACGCAATATTTCAAGATTCTTTTGAATGGCAATATCTTCGGCAATATTGGGAATCCCCTTCATACCGATTCGAGTAGATACTTCACCTTCATGCATTTGTCCAAATAGTGACAAAAGGGGCTCATAGCTGTGATCAAACAGAACTCCATCAAATTTTTGCAGGTATTGAAGCACCTTCATTAACCTGTCCGGATTGGAAAGTGGATTTAGTCCATCTCCAAATATGTTAACACCTTGATGGTGCAGGTCAAGAATATCCGTAAAATCCTCTCCTTTACAGTCTTTGGTTGCCGCCGCATTGACAATCAATTCGGTAGTCCAATGTTCTGATTTGGTTTTTAAAAACTGTATTTCATTTTTTGTCTGTACGGCAGGATGGGTATTGGGTAAAACCACTGCTTTGGTAAAGCCACTATATGCCAACAATTCACCCAGGCTTTCAAGTGACTCTTTGTGCTCTTCTCCTGGTTCAGCGGTAACACACCTGAGGTCAATCCATCCCCTCGAAGCCATCATTCCCGAACAATCTATGGATTCATCAATTTCTTCATTGAAGTTCTCAGGCTTTTCAAAGATTTCAAATCCATTATAAATATAGTCTCTTGGAGAATTAACGGATTTTTCGTCAATGAATCGTAAAGATCGAAGCAATTTGGCCATGTTGAAAAACGTTTGCACAAAACTGCAATATTATTCTAAAAAAAGGAAATGAAGCAGGGAATTAGATGGATTAATCCA
>NZ_SLAP01000029.1 GCF_007126775.1 Cecembia sp.
AATTTTAGCAAACCTCAAACCTATTATCCCTTGAATATTTTCGAAAAAATCAAACAGGATGTACAGTTCCTTACGCTTTGTTTCCAGGAAGTTTTGGAAGATTTAGGAGAAAAAGAGCTTTCCAATCTTTTGGAGCTTAAGACCGCTCAAAAATTGAAACCTGAGGAGATTTTGGAACTGGAGGCCAAGCATATTCAGGTGTTGAGCATTTACCTGCAACTGATGAATTTGGTAGAAGAAAATGCTGCTGTACAATATAGAAGGCAAGTTTCAGATCAGGACGGCCCTATTAAAATACGGGGTTCTTGGGTGGAAACCTTTACCCGCCTTAAAGACAAAGGTTTGAGCGTGGATCAAATTTCCAAAATCCTATCTAAGGTGGAACTCACCCCTGTTTTGACCGCACATCCTACAGAGGCCAAACGGATTTCTGTACTCGAACTGCACCGGGAACTTTACCTTCAAATGGTGAAATTGGAGAATTCCTCCTTCACCAAATTGGAAAAAAATGCCATCAGGGAAAATATAAAGGCCCTGATAGAAAGATGGTGGAAAACCGGGGAGGTTTATCTGGAAAAACCCACTATCCAAGCTGAGCGAAATAACGTTATACATTATTTTACAAAAGTATTCCCGATAGCCTTAGCCAAAAGTGATCAGCAGTTGAAAGCTAGTTGGCAACTTATGGGGTTTGACCCTGAACTGCTCAGGTACCCGGAACAGTTCCCCATTTTGCAATTTGGAAGCTGGGTCGGAGGTGACCGTGACGGACATCCTTACGTAACAGCAGAGATTACAGCTGAGACTTTGTTGACCCACAGAAAAAATGCACTTAACTTATTGAAAAGTCAGATTTTTGATCTTGGTGCCAAAATGACCTTTTCAGAAATCCGTAACCCTATCCCTGGGTTTTTCAAAAAAAGTATAGAAGATAAAACAAAGGAACTCGGCACCTTTGGTTTATCAGCCGTAAAACGAAACCCATATGAACCCTGGAGACAGTTCATCAACCTCATGTTGTTCCAATTGGACAATACAGTTTCTGAACTTCCGAATAAGGAAATCCCAATTTATGAAAATCCAAGTGCCCTAGCAAAGGACCTTAAAACCCTTAGGGAAAGCCTATTGGCCATAGGTGCAAACAGGGTGGTGGATGAGCTTTTGTTTCCTGTCGAACGACAAAATCAATGTTTCGGATTTCACCTTGCAAAATTGGACATTAGGCAGAACTCCACTTTTCATGATAAAGCTTTTGAGCAGATGCTTTCTGCCACCCATCCCCATCTCTCCCCTTTCAGTACTTGGAGTGAAAAAGAAAGGATCAGCTTCATGCTGGAGGAATTGGAAAGCCCAAGGCCTTTTGGTGTTATTGGAAAATCGTTCGGGCCAGAAGCAGACAAAGTATTGGGATATTATCAAGCGGTAAAAAACCATACCAAGCTTTATGGCAATGATGGTATAGGAACTTTTATCATCAGTATGACCAGACAAGTCAGCGATATCTTGATGATATACCTGTATTTTAGAGAGGTAGGGCTTGACCCTGCAGCATTTAAGGTTGCCCCACTCTTTGAAACCATTGAAGACCTAAAGCAGTCCTCAGCGATCATGCGGGACTTCCTCAAACTTCCATTCTACCAAAGGGTCAAATCGGGTTTACAGGAAATCATGCTTGGTTATTCTGATAGCAATAAGGATGGAGGAATATTGGCCAGTAGGTGGAATATTTACCAGACAGAAAAAGCCTTGACCCAAGTCGGTAACGAACATGGACTCAAACTTCAGTTTTTCCACGGTATGGGTGGCACCATTAGCCGGGGCGGTGGAAAATATCACCGTTTTCTGGAAAGTATGCCTTTGGGCAGCTTGAGTGGTAAAATGAAGTTGACCGTTCAGGGTGAAACCATTGCCCAACAATTCGCCAATCTGTTAAATGGCGTGTATAACATCGAAATGCTGCTTTCAGGGATTACTTTACAAACAGCGTTTTTTGATTATCCGGAAAAAGTCTTCAGTTTTCCTGAACCTGCTTTACAAAGCTTGGCAGATTATGCCTTCTCCAAATACAGAACTTTGGTAGAACACCCGAATTTTGTGGAATTTTATGGAGAAGCGACACCTATCGATGTCCTGGAGATGAGTAAAATCGGGTCCAGACCGGCCAGAAGAACAGGCACCCGTACACTCGCCGATCTTCGTGCCATCCCTTGGGTATTCAGTTGGAACCAATCAAGATTTAATCTTACCGGATGGTTTGGGATTGGCTTTTCGCTGGAAAAGATGAGAAATGAGGAACCGGAATTATATGCATCTTTGAAAAGTAATGCCCATACTTGGCCATTACTAAGGTATATCCTGATTCAGGTAGAAACAAATGCATTGAATGCAGATGCGGAATGGATGAAAGTCTATGCTTCTAAAGTTAGTAATCCTGAATCCCGGGAAACCATTCTTTCCATTATTCTGGAAGAGTACCACAGAAGTCTTGATGAAATCGCACTGATGTTTGAGGAAACTAGAGAGAAAAGGAGGGTCAGCCAGTTGGATAACATGCGCAGAAGAAAGCTGGCTTTAAATGCCCTGCACAAGTTGCAGTTGGACAACCTCAGCCTTTGGAGGGCCGAAAAAGACATAGACCCGGAGAACTCCGAGGTTTTGGTCAAAAAACTTCTTGAAATTACTACCGCACTGGCCAGTGGTTTGAAAAACACAGGTTGATATAAAATTTGCGGATTAGCAAGCAACAATTTCAAAAACGCTTAAGGGCTTCCATCTGGAAATCCTCAAGCGTTTTTTTATTTAGTGAGACTTGATCCATCATATTCCCAATCAAAGCTTGATTTAACCTTATGCATTGAGTTGACCTAAAATAAAAATGTGATTGAAAAGGTCAATTTTGAGGTTAAAAGGATTAATAAATGAAATGATTTACAAAAAACGTCAAAGTAATTTACTATTAATTTTGTATTTTGGTCCAAGTAAAACTCCGGCATTATGAAGGCACTACAGGTATCTTTTTTGGTTTTATCACTATTCCTTTTTAATTACGGAATATCAACTTATGGCCAATCTGCAAAGGAAATTGTAGAGCGAATGGACCTGAAAATGCGGGGGGAATCCATGATGGTGGAAATGGAAATGGAAATTGTCCGGCCCAGATTCTCCCGTACTATTGGCATCAAAAGTTGGTCCAAAGGGCAGGATTTTTCCATGATCCTGATAACAGCACCTGCAAGGGACAGGGGAACTTCATTTTTGAAAAGACAGCGGGAAATTTGGAATTGGGTACCAAATATTGAACGGACCATCAAACTTCCTCCTTCTATGATGGCCCAGTCTTGGATGGGTTCGGATTTCACCAATGATGATTTGGTCCGTGAGAGTTCAATCATCAATGATTATGTCCACAGTATCATAGGCTCGGAAGTAATTGACGGAATGGAATGTCATAAAATCGAAATGATTCCCAAACCGGATGCTGCGGTTGTTTTTGGGAAAATCCTGGTCTGGATCACCAAAGACTCCTCCCTCCAATTACGGGGAGAAAACTATGATGAATATGGAGCGCTTGTCAGTACGGTAATAGGATCAAATATTAAAAAAATGGATGATAGGGAAATCCCCACAGTATTGGAAATGATTCCTTCCGAAAAGCCTGGAAATAAAACTATCCTGCGGTACCTGAATATTGAATTTAACCGACCTATTGAGAAGGCTTTCTTTTCTGTTCAAAGGATGAAAGATTTACGCTGATGAACTGGATATTGATTTTTAAGTTGGCCTGGAGAAATCTCTGGCGAAATAAAAGGAGAACCCTAATTACTACAGGTTCCATTCTTTTTGCTGTCATTCTGGCCCTCTTGATGGATTCCATGAATATTGGTTCGCATGAACAAATCATCAGCAACTCCCTACGCTTTGGAACAGGCTATCTCCAAATTCAGGATACCGCCTATTTTGAAACCCCATCTTTAGATTTTGCTTTTGACTTGGACGAGCGTCAGGAAGAAGCGTTGAATCAGTTTTTGGGACATCATGCCTATGCCGTACCAAGGGTAGAATCTTTTGTCCTTGCCGCAGGAGAAAGCGAAACCAGAGGAGCTTTGGTGATTGGTATTTTACCGGAATTGGAAAACCGGATGAATGGTTTTCAAAATTTTATGAAAGAAGGGGAAATCTTAAATAACGATGACCAAATGGTGATGATCGGAAGTGGACTGGCCCAAAGGCTTTCGCTCTCCCTTCATGATACATTGGTAGTCATTGGGCAGGGGTATCAAGGCATGCAGGCAGCAGGCAAATACCCTATTAAAGGCATCATCTCCCACCCTATGGAATTCCTTGACAACCAATTGATATACCTTCCATTTGAGGAGGCTTCTTGGTTGTTTGTTATGGATGGAAAAGCAAGCCATTGGCTTATTATGGCAGATACAGACAAAAATGCCCTTAGAGTACAACGAGAGATTGAAAGACTCCTGGAAGGAACAGAACTGCAAGTCCTGCATTGGAAAGACCTACAGCCTGACCTGGTTAAAGCTTTGGCATTTGATGCAGTCTCTGGAAGGATAATGCAGTTTATCCTATACGTAGTGATTGCATTTGGCATTTTTGGAACGGTGCTCACCATGACGCTTGAAAGACAAAAGGAGTTTGCCATCTTAGTCAGCCTAGGGATGAAGCGCCATATTCTGGCCTTACAGTGCTTTATTGAAACCATTTTGATCAGTATTTTGGGAGTTGGTGCAGGGATTATGCTAGGTTTTCCCGTGTTGTTTTATTTCAACCGCAACCCAATTCCATTAGGGGAAGGATTATCAGACTTGGTGAAAGAATATGGCATGGAGCCCTTTTTGCCTTTTTCATTAGCGCCTACCGTTTTCATCTTCCAGGGAATAGCCATGCTGATACTAACCCTGATCATTACCACTTATCCTGTCTGGAGAAGCTTAACATTTCCTGTCCTTGAAAATTTGAAAAGATGAGAACCTTGCTTTTGTTATCATGGAAAAATATTTGGAGAAACAAAGGCAGAAGCATGGCCCTGATGATGGCCATTATTTTAGGAATAGCTGCCGGCTTGCTCATGTTTGGACTGGTAGCGGGATTGGTAATGCAGCGCTTCAACGGGTTAGTGGAGAACCATCTTTCCCACATACAAATTCACCATAAAGATTATTTAAGGGAACAGGAAAATAAAATGATCCTTCCAAACCCTCAGGAAATCAGACAAAGTCTGGCGGGCATGCCAGCAATCAAAGGCTATGCTTTCAGAACACTCAGCTTTGGCATGCTGGCATCAGGATATAATTCCTCAGGAGTAAAGATTACCGGCATCAATAAATCAGAAGAGGGAGGTATCAGTAAATTCAGTGAGAATATCATAGACGGGGAATACCTTGATGAATCCTTGCGTTACCCCTTACTGATTTCACAGCGAAATGCCCGAAAATTGAGGGTACAATTAGGTGGAAGGGTAGTTTTAACTTTTCAAAACCTAGAAGGTGATCTTACTTCTGCTGCATTTAGAGTAAGCGGAATCTTCAGGACCTCGGACTCCAATTTTGATGATCTGAATGTTTATGTAAACCAAACTGATCTCCAAGAGCTTCTGGGAGAAAATGAGGCTTACCATCAGGTTGCCATATTATTGGAGAGCCATGAAGAAGCAGAAAATTTAGCGGCACTTTTATCAGAAAAATTACCAGATGTGGATATCCGAAGTTGGTCCGCCTTATCTCCAGAGTTGAGGATTCTGGTTGAACAGGGCGGATTCATCATGTATATTTTTATGGTAATCATCTTATTGGGGCTTTCTTTTGGAATATTGAATACCATGCTCATGGCAGTATTTGAAAGGGTACAGGAATTGGGCATGTTGATGGCTATTGGTATGACCAAAGTCAAAGTCGCGGCTATGATTATCCTTGAAACCACATTCATTGCCTTAATCGGGGGTGTTATAGGAGTCATGTTGGGTTTGGGGATCCACAGTTTGTTTGCAGAGGAGGGCTTGGACCTGTCAGGTTTTGCCGATGCACTTGCCGAATTCGGCTATGATGCCATCATTTATCCGCTTTTGGAAGCCAAAGATATTGGGATTACCATTATCATGGTTTTTGTTACGGCGGTTTTAGCAGCAGTTATACCGGCGATAAGGGCAGTTCAATTAAACCCAGCTGAAGCAGTAAGAAAATAATTCAAGTACTTATGCCTATCATACAGACAAAGCAGCTTTTCAAAATTTATAATGAAGACACCATTCCCGTCTATGCACTGAGGGACCTGAGTCTGGATTTTGAAGAAGGAGAATTTACCACCATTGTGGGACCATCTGGATCGGGAAAAACAACCTTATTGAATATGATCGGTGGGCTTGACACCCCTACCCGTGGGGAGGTATTGATCGACGGTACCAACATCGCATCCCTTCGCAAAGGAGACTTAATTGATTTTCGCTTGAGAAATATCGGCTTTGTATTCCAATCCTATAATCTCATTCCTGTACTGACCGCTTTGGAAAACGTCAGCCTGATCATGGAATTGCAAAACCAAGACCCTAAATCCACAAGAGAAAGAGCCCTGCAGGTTTTAGATGAAGTGGGGCTGTCTGATAAACTGCACAGTAAACCTTCTGAATTATCAGGAGGCCAGCAACAACGGGTTGCCGTGGCCAGGGCATTGGCATCACGTCCAAAATTTGTACTAGCCGATGAACCGACTGCCAACTTGGACAGCAAATCTGCTATGAATTTATTGGATATCATGGCCAAATTGAATGTGGAAGAATCCATGACCTTTATTTTCAGCACCCATGACCAACGGGTCATCGAAAGGGCAAGAAGAGTAGTCACCTTGGTAGACGGCGCATTACATGAAGACCTTGTCAAATCTAAATAAGTCAATTTTATTTCTTTTCCTTCCAATTTGGATCCTTTGCTTTTCCACGGAAACTGCTACTGGTGCACAAGGGTTTGCCAATCGCTTAGATTCATTGGAAAACACCTTAAAGGATGAAGTCCAATTGAAACAAAATGGAGATAAAGCTTATGAGGAAAATAATTACCCAACAGCAAGAGAAGCATCTTCTTATCCGGAATATCAACTGAACGGCTACCTCAAGTACCTTCCCTCCTACCGAAAAAGCCCAGCCTTCGAAAATGCCTTTTTCGACCAATTATTACACAACCGCTTAAATCTAAGGGCCAATTTCAATGAAAAATGGACAGCTTATGGAAGCTTGAGAACAAGGTTCTTTATAGGAAGTTCTGTTCGGGAATTCCCCTTTTTCAAAGAGTTTTTGGAAGAAGATTTTGGCTTTTTCAACATCAGTAAGGTACTTTGGAGTGGTAACAATTTCATGTTGCACAGCACCATCGATAGGCTTTTTACCGAATACAGGACTGATAAATGGCAGGTACGTATCGGTAGACAACGCATCAATTGGGGCATTAACCTAGTATCCAATCCCAACGACCTTTTCAACACCTATTCTTTCTTTGATTTTGATTATGAAGAAAGACCAGGAACCGATGCCATCCGGATA
The DNA here is from genome assembly GCF_007126775.1 of Cecembia sp. Lineage (GTDB taxonomy): Bacteria > Bacteroidota > Bacteroidia > Cytophagales > Cyclobacteriaceae > Cecembia. The sequence continues at coordinate 7,547 of NZ_SLAP01000029.1, forward strand.
TCTTATTTTACCGGTGACCTAAGCAGGATGGAATTTGCAGTTGCCCCTGGCAGAACAAAGGAAGAAAGTGTAGCAGCAGTCTATTATTCACTCAACCATCGCGGTTATGATCTGCAATTTATCAGTGGATACTTCAAAGACCGATGGACGGGAGGTTTTGGATGGGCAGGAAGTATCAAAGATACGGGTTTTAAGGGGGAATTCAGTTACTTTCGAGACCTGAACCCTGTGCCTGGAAGAGAAGCCGGTAATTTTGTTGTAAGCACTTCTGTAGACCATATATTTGGGAATGGCATTTTTCTGGTGGTAGAGTATTTATACAATCAACCCAGACAAGGAAGCGAACAAAATGTGCTTTTACTGACAAGGCCATTGCAAGCAGACAATCTATCCTTTACAGATCATTCGGTTTTTGTTCAGGGAACCTATCCGATTTCCCCCATTTTGAATGCAGGTTTGGCTGGATTTTATTATCCCACAGATCGGGCTGTCTTTATCAGTCCAAGCTTTACAGGAAATGTACTTGAAAACCTTGATCTTTTATTGATCGGTCAATTTTTTGTTGGTGGATCTGGTTCTATTTTTGATCAAGCAGGAAGCCTCTTTGCAGCAGCATTAAAATGGAGTTTCTGAAAAAAATAAAGTATTTTTTATTCCTATTTTTCCATTTCTCCTAGCTTGTATTTACATTCATGTTAAGCTAATGTTAAGAGATACTCTCAACTTTTGGCTACAATGAATTATACCCCACTATGAACTGGAATGAATTTGATTTTTGGATGTTCTCAGCAGGCTTGGGAATGTTCCTTTTTGGAATGTACCATTTGGAAGATGGATTGAATGGACTGGCAGGAAATTCCTTCAAGAAATTTCTTAAAAACTCCACAAGAACCAAATGGAAAGGAATTTTATCTGGTACGGTTGTCACCGCTATTTTGCAAAGCAGTTCCCTTGTAACCTTATTGACATTGGCATTTTTGAGTACCGGTATTATCAGTTTTCAAAATTCGCTGGGTGTTGTTCTCGGTGCAAACCTGGGCACGACAGTAACTGCCTGGCTGGTGGCATCGCTAGGCTTTAAAGCCAATATTGCAGATTTTTCCTTCCCGTTTTTGACAATTGGAATCCTAAGTTACCTTTTTATGGAAAATAGACCATTCCTAAAAAACATGGGTGCATTTTTAGTAGGTTTTGGGCTTTTATTTCTGGGTTTGGACTATATGAAAGACAGCATCGAAGCTTTGGCCGCACACATAAACCTATCGGAATATGCTCAATTTGGGCTTTGGGTTTTTCTTTTGATTGGACTGGTCATCACTGCGCTGATCCAATCAAGTTCTGCCCTGATCGTGATAGTGCTCAGTGCCCTGAATGCAGGAATTGTAGATATTTATCAATCCACATCGATGGTAATTGGAGCAAGCATAGGTACTACCTCTACCTTGCTATTGGCCTCAATCAACGGTACACCTGACAAAAAGCGACTGGCATGGTCCAATGTGATTTTTAAAGGGGTAGCTGGAATTGCCACTTTCTTGATCCTTCATCCCATGGTTAATTTTACCATTAACACTTTAAATATTAAAGATCCTCTAATGGAATTGGTTTTTTTAAATACAACAATCAATGTTATTGGTATTGCTATTTTCTATCCATTCCTCATACCTTTTGGTAACTTTATGTCAGGACGGTTCAAAGATTCCAGCCCTTCAAAAAAATGTATCTATATCACCCATGTAACGCCTGAGGTCGTTGATATTTCATTGGAAGCATTAGATAAAGAATTGAGGCACATTTTTAAATTGACTCAGGATTTTATCCTAGATGTACTTTTTCTAAAAGACCAACAACGCACAGGTAGCATCTGGCTGAAAGTCTTTGGAAAAGGCTCAGATACTTTAAGTAAATACCATCATCTTAAAATAATGGAAGATGAGATCACAGATTTTTATGCACAGATACAAAAACAGCACCTCAACCAAGAAGAATCAAAATTATTGACAGGCCATATGGGGAAAATCCGGGCACTGATTGATGCTGCCAAAAACATCAAAGATATCGTACCCAATATTAAGGAAATGAAAGATTCCGGGAAAAAGTTAGACAGGGATATATTGGTGAAATTGCAACAATTTGCTGTACATAAAATTGAAGAGCTTGACCTTTATGATAAAATCCCTGAACAGAAAAAAACCTTACCGTATTGGCAAATGGAATTTGGGAAATTCTATGAAGATTTGTTTTCCTATTTTTATGAAGAAGTGAAAAACAATACGCCTCATGGAGCACTTGTGTCCACTATTTCCAATGCTATCAAAAAAACAGTCTCCGCTTTGGAGTCATTGGCCCTTTTTGTAAATGAGCGGGAAAAACTACTAAAGCTTACTGTAAAACAATGATTGTATGATTTAAAATACATTTTTTTTTACACAAAAAACCAATTGTCTTCCAAGTAACAATTTTTATTAATACCTTAGCATGTTAAAACATACAGTTTAATTAAATGAAGAAATTCGTTATTCTTTCACTTTTCGCAATAGGTCTTCAATATTATTCCTATGGTCAAAGGTCCATGACAAGACCTGATAAAATAGGAATAGGTGTAGGTCCTTCATTTTTATATGGGGACAATACTGGAATCATGAGTGATTTTAAATTCAAAATCCTACCTGCTGCTAGCTTAGACTATACCCGTTATATTGACACCCATTTCGATATAAGGGCAACAATGGGATGGCAAATGATAGGCAGTGGAGACTTTTACACAGAAGGCTTAATCAGGGGAATTGCCAATGAAGGTTACCCGCATGCCTTTGATGGACATCTCGTTTATGCTGATGTTATGCCGATTTATATCCTTAATCCGGACAGAAGAGGATTTCTTCCATCCTTGATCAAATTTTATGGAGGCTTAGGTCTTGGGATATTTCATGCCATTAGAGATGATGAAATACGGACTTATCAAGGTGATACTTTCACCACAGAAATCATCAGGGCTAACAATACCGGAGTTTACTTTCCTCTAAGAATTGGGGCTTACCTGGATGTTCCTGAACTGAATGGTGAGATTGGACTGGAAGGTAACTTATTGGTTTCTCCATTTGCAAATATGGAGGGCAATAGTAAACAGCAGAAATTAGTCAAACCTGACATCGCTGTACAATTACAGGTTTATTACAGAATTTATTTATGGTAGCAGTTATGCTACCATAAATAAATCATTCTTCAATTTTCAGAATTCAACCTTCAAAGTAGTTAAATAAGCTACTAAGTCCCTGATTTCTCTTCGGCTCAATACTCCTTTCATATCGGGCATACTGGAAGGAGCATTTTTGCGCTCAGCCACATCACTTAATCGAATTAAAGTATCTGCTTGATTTCCTCGTGACATTAACAAGGATTGCCCGTTTTCTTCCTTTAAAACCCCTATGACCCGCTTTCCATTATCCAATTCCAAAGTAACCATTCCATAACCCGGAGCTATTCTCTTGCTGGGATCAACCAATGATTCCAATAATTCCTGCCTGCTGAGTTTTTTACCGATACCATTCATGGGAGGTCCCACATTGCCTCCCATATCGTCATATGCATGGCAACGCATGCATTGACCTGTCTGGGATTGAAAAAATATTCTTCTGCCAGTAACCACATCTCCTCCTTGAAGGCTGCTTTGATAGGATGCCAAAAGATCTCCTTTCCATAATTTTTCAGCAGCTTCATTGTACATGGTTTGGATACCAGGATCATTGCTTTTTTCAACAGCCTCTTCCAGTTCCAACAATACCTCTGTTTGCAAACGTCCGGAGCCCATTTGATCCATCAATTGACTGAATAAAGCCTGGGAAAAAGAGGAGGGAATTTTACCCAAAGCCAAAAGCGCTGCCTGTTTTTCTTCTATTGTTCTTTTTTCAATAATATCACCTAATAAACTCACTTTCAAACCTTTATCTATATCCAATTGGTCTAGTAATTGAAGTCCAGAAACACGTACAGATTTGTTTGCATCTGCAATGGCCTTTTCAATGGCCTCAGGGGTTTTGCTTGAGTTCATTTTTGCCAAAGATGCCAAAGCCTCCGTCCTCACCAAAGGTGATGCATCATTGTTCAGCATAGCCAGCAATTTTTCTTCCGCACTCAAGACACCAAGTTTTCCAATTGCCTGTATTGCACTTAACTTGATAGAAGACTTATTTTCTGCCATCAATTGGATAAGGGCATCACCAGCTGCGGCCCTAACCATGGTCCCATCTCTTGTAACTTCTCCCCTGTATCTGCCATCTACCCTATCAAGAAGAGAGGGCATAGTCCATGTTCCAAGGGCATCAATGGCTTCCTGTCTCAATACTTCCGGTACATCCGGTCTAAGCATGTAACTGATCAAATTTTGCATGGCTTCTTCAGATCCTACCCTAAGATTGGCATTGATAGCTCTTCTTATCAAAGGTTCATTACTGAACCTTGTACTGACCAAAAGATTTCCCAGTTCAGGCAATGCCTCTTCAATAGAGAAATCATCATTTATTGCCCTTGCTGCCTCAGTAACAATATATTCGTCGTTATCCCATAAAAAGCCTTTAATTGCAGGATCTTCAAGCCTTCTGAGAGCGAGTACAGCGCCCAACCGCACCGCCTTGCTATAATGATTTGACAAATCCTTTAATTTTTCAGATTCCCCCAGCCTAGACATTGCCAAGGATGCAGCATGTCGGATATAAGCGTCTTCATCATCGTTTCTCTCCAATAGTGCTGCCAAAGCAGGAAAGGCAGGTTTATAGCCAATTCTACCTATAGCTTCAGCTCCAAAAAATCTGGCTCTTGGGTACTCATCTACCAATAAAGCCAACATCCCAGGTCCCGCTTCCTCATGGCGAATATCTCCCAACCATTTCGCTGCCTGGGCCCTAATTTCAGGATCCTCGTCTTTTAATAGAGGCAACAACTTATTCCCATATTTCTTGTCCTTCAGTCTGGCGATCTGACTCATGCCTACTATTGCATTGATCCTTGCTAGCTGATTGCCTTTTTGATTCATGACCTTTTCAAAGACAGCGACTCCCTTATCCCCCCTTTTGGCCAGTTCAAACTGGGCCTTTCTCCTTATGCGTTGGTCTTCATAAATCAAATGGCCTTCCAATTCCTCTTCACTCATTTTTTTGAAATCCAAAGTCAAACGCCTTTGGGTCTCTTTCATAAGCTCCCAATCTTTTCCCTCCTCATCCTCAATTTTCCAGATTCTTCCGTAATTTTTATTGCCCCAACCATTAATCCAGTCTGCTGCATAGAGCGCTCCATCAGGACCAAAAGCTATCCCTGTAGGAAGCATTCCGCTTTGAATCATTTCAGTTTCCTGTAACTCAAAAGTTGCTCCGCTTGGTTTCAGTTTAAATGCATGTATCCCAGACCTGGCTGGATTACCCACAAACTCAACCACAAAAAAAGTGTTTTTCCATTTGGGTGCCAAAGCAGTTCCAGGATTGTACAACATACCCGTTGGACCATTTACATAATTGATAATACAAGGGGTGATATAAGCCGCCTGACCTTCATGGCGTGGGATGTAGAGCTTCTCATCCATCCATACCTTGTAGGTGTTGTTATTGGGGTCACGGTATTTGCCAAACTGCCAGTTGATCCGCCAACCTGTATCCGATCCATTCACCAAATAAACCAAACGCTCACTTTCTCCCCTATGGTCCCCGTCATTATCCACGGAAATCAGGTTGTTGTAATCGTCGAAAACAAATTCATGGGTATTTCTCACCCCCATGGCAAAGACTTCAAAATCTGATCCATCCGGATTGGCCCTTACCACAACACCGCGGTTGGGGTACTTCCATTGCTTACCTGTTTGATCCACACCATTGAACCCAATATCGCCGATGGCCCAATAAATCCTGCCATCAGGTCCTACTGTAGCTCCTGACATACCATGTGCACCAAAACCGATGTGGATACCGTATCCATGAGAAAGCGAAACTTTTTCGTCAATGATACCGTCCCCGTTTTTATCCTTCAATTTCCAAAAATCCGGCCCTACGCCAACAAAAAGGTCTTCCTCAAATTTCAATACTGCTGCAGCAATATCCGTTACTTCCTCATGAAAATCCTCCACCATTTTCTGGGTCCAGTCGGCTAGCCCATCTCCATTGGTATCTTTGACCCTATAAATACTTTCTTTGATTTCCAACATGTCCCTCCAATCGTGGGAGCCATCACCATTGTAATCCTTCAGCCAGGTATTGAATTCACTTCTCTCAGGAGAAAGTTCTTTTCTCAAAAAAGCCCGCTTTTCTTCAATGGATTGCAGCCCAATGGATTCGATCTCCCAGTCCTGATGGCCCCTGATATCAAATTCCACCTTGCCCAATCTCCCAGAACTGGTGTAGTAAAGTGTCCCTTCCTCATCCATATCGATAGAAATAGGATCTATGATCAAAGAATCCACAGCCCAAATGGACATGCTCAGTCCATCTTTTAAGGTGGGTGATGATGCTTCCTCTATTTCCTGGGCCATCAGTCTCACCTCTTCATGATCCATTTGTTTTATTCTCAGATCAATAGGTGCTTCCGGACTTGTTTTACACGACCAAAAAGTAACCAACAATAGTCCAAGTGACAAACGGTTTAAAAGACATCTTACAATAGTATTCATAGGTTTATTTTGGTTTAGAGCAATCGAAATGAAATATAAGTAAAAAATGCAAACAATTCTTTTCTTCGGTTTTTGGAAAGACAGCAAACTTTTTGATTGGTTGAATGAGGTGATGAATCAACCTGATTTGCTTTACCCTTTTTTAATCTTATAAAATACTTTCTTGGTACATAATACTTGGTACTTAGTACATGGTACTTGGTACATAGCACTTGGTACTTGGTACTATACTCCCACCTTTCCATCAATTGCGTGTTGGGGAAGTCTATCTTTCTTCCTATTTTCAGATCTTTAAAAAAACCATCACATGTCTTATCTCAACAAAATCACATCCCCTACGCTACTTTTGGACGAAAAAATCTGCCGCCAAAACCTTCAAAAAATGGCAGATAAAGCCAAAAGACATGGTATGAAACTGGTGCCCCATTTCAAAACTGCCCAATCCCATGCTATCGGTAAATGGGCAAAAGAATATGGCATCAGAGAAATCACCGTTTCTTCCATCAAGATGGCGGCATATTTTTGTGAGCAGGGATGGGATAATATCCACATTGCCTTTCCTTTCAATCCACTGGAAGCTGAGAAGTTAAATCAATTGGCCAAAAATCAGCGGCTATCTGTGCAGCTTATCAATGTAGAGGTAGCGCAAAAGCTGAATGAAACTTTAGAAAATCCTGTGGGCTTTTTTATTGAAATTGATGCAGGCTATGGAAGAACAGGAGTTGAGGTAAGTGATTTTGGCCTGATGGAAGCCATACTTAGGACTTCCAAAAAAAGCGATAAACTCCAATTCCAAGGTTTTTATTTGCATGCAGGGCATACCTATTATGAGCCGGACAAAGAAGCTTTATATGAACAGACCAGGGCGGCACTTTCCATGCTGAAAAGTAAGTACCGCTCAGAATATCCCCAATTAATCACCAGAACCGGAGATACACCCGGTTGTGCCGTAATCGAGGATTTTGGAGATATCGATGAAATGGGTCCAGGTAATTTTGTGTTTTATGACATGATGCAGGTCAATTTGGGCAGTTGCAAATTAGAAGATGTGGCTGTAGCCTTGGCAGTGCCTGTGGTTGATATCAAGAAAGACCGAAAAGAAATCCTGGTGCATGGTGGAGGCGTACATTTGGCCAAAGATGTACTTGTAGAACCCGATGGAAGCAAAAATTATGGAGAGGTTGTTTACCTTCATGAAAATGGTTGGGAATTGCCCATGCAGCGTTCTTTTCTTAAGGGTATATCCCAGGAACATGGCCTTATCAAGGCCTCTGATGAATTACTTTCCAAGGTAAAAGTGGGCGATTTATTGGGCATTTTACCCATTCACAGCTGCATGACTGCGGATTGCATGGGCAGGTATTTGAGCTTGAATGGAGAATGGATAGACCATGC
>NZ_SLAP01000028.1 GCF_007126775.1 Cecembia sp.
AAAAGTAAAACTAAAAAATAAAAAAAAACAAGTGTTTTTAGTTTTAATCACTACTATCTACATTTTTCAGGCATCCACTTCTTAGCTAATGCAATTCTCTTAAATTTGTGCCTTGTTCTGAACTGAAGTGTATACATGAAGATATCCGTCAATAGATTAAAAGATTTTATCCATTTTGAAGAATCACCCGAAGAGATAGCAGCCCTTTTGACAGGGAGTGGTCTCGAGGTAGAAGGAATCGAGGTTTTTGAATCCATCCAAGGCGGTTTGGAAGGGGTAGTAATTGGAGAGGTACTGACCTGTGAAAGACATCCCAATGCGGATAAACTCAGCCTCACCACCGTGGATATTGGAGACCAGGTAGTCCCGATTGTTTGCGGTGCTCCCAATGTAGCCAAAGGCCAAAAAGTAGTGGTGGCCAAAGAAGGCTGTACCTTATACCCCATTTCAGGGGAACCTTTTGAAATCAAGAAAGCAAAAATCAGAGGAGAAGTCTCCCAAGGAATGATCTGTGCAGAAGACGAAATCGGGATAGGCGAAAGCCATGCCGGGATCATGGTTTTGGATACAGACCTTCCTAATGGCACGCCTGCTTCGGCGTACTTTGAGGTAGTAAGTGCCTCTGTATTGGAAATCGGTCTGACGCCCAACAGGGCAGATGCCGCTTCCCATTTGGGTGTGGCCCGTGATCTGAAAGCCCTGCTGAAACGTGATATTTGCCTACCATCCGTTGAGGATTTCAAAGTAGATCATCAGGCCAGACCCATCTCGGTGGAAGTGGAAAATCCGGCCGATTGTCCTCGATATGCCGGATTGACCATATCCAATGTAAAAGTTGGCCCTTCCCCGGCATGGCTTCAAAATTACCTCAAAGCATTGGATCTGGATCCTATCAATAACATTGTGGATATTACCAATTTCATCCTTCATGACCTGGGTCAGCCTCTTCATGCTTTTGATGCTGATAAAATCTCGGGAGGAAAAATCATTGTCAAAAAGCTTCTCAAAGACAGCCCCTTTGTAACCCTGGATGAAAAGGAGAGAAAACTTTCAGGGGAAGAGTTGATGATCTGTGACCAAGAAGGAGGACTTTGTATTGCGGGAATTTTTGGAGGGAAAGGTTCGGGAGTGTCGGATAATACCTCTTCTATCTTTTTGGAAAGTGCCTGTTTTTCTCCGGATGTTATCCGAAAAGGGTCACAGTTTCACGGATTGAAAACAGATGCTTCTTTCCGTTTTGAAAGAGGGACCGATCCCAATATGCCGGTCTATGCTTTGAAGCGGGCCGCCATGTTGATCAAAGAAATAGCAGGAGGGGAGATTTCCTCAGAAATTGTGGATCTGTACCCTGAACCTGTTCAGGACAGGATCATTGAAGTCAGCTATGCCCATATCAATAGATTGATAGGCAAAGTTTTGCCAAAAGCTCAGATCAAAGAAATTTTGGAAGGTTTGGAAATCAATTATGTGGAGGAATCCGAAACCCACATCAAGGTAGCGGTGAAGCCTTACCGCGTGGATGTGGAAAGAGAGGCTGATGTGATTGAAGAAATTCTCCGGATTTATGGCTTTGACAATGTGGAACTGTCAGAGAACCTTCAATCTGATTATTTGGCGGAACATCCGGCGAAGGACTTGAATAAACTACAATATAGACTCAGTGAGTTACTCACAGGCTTGGGTTATTATGAAATGATTACTAATTCACTGACCAAGCCTAACTATGCAGAGCAATCTGGTTTTCTTAACCCTTCCAATAATGTTGAAATCTACAACAAACTTTCTGAGGACCTTGGGGTAATGAGGCAGAGCCTTATATTCTCTGGGTTGGAAGTATTGTCGCATAATATCAACAGGAGGCAAAAGGATCTCAAATTTTTCGAATTCGGTACAGTTTATTCCAAGGAAGGGGATGCTTACCGTGAAGGAAGAAAACTTGCCCTGTTCCTTACCGGGGAAAAAACTGCGGAAAGTTGGGTGTCACCTTCCAAGGCAGTAGTTTTTTCGGACCTATATTCGGTAGTTGAAGTTATTTTGGATAAATTGAACATTGATCAGGTTCAGGTTGAAATTCTTCATGATAGGCCATTTGATTATGCATTAAAATTAACTCTTGGGCAAAAAGAGTTGGGGAGAATAGGCCTGATTCGGGAAGATACTGGAAAACTGGCAGAAGTGAAGCAGGAAGTTCTTTTTGCTGAGCTGGATTGGGATTTGTTGTCAAAAAAAGCCAAAGGCCTGAAAAAGTACGGTGAAATTTCCAAGTTTCCAGAGGTCAGAAGAGACTTATCATTGGTGATTGATAAGGCTATTAATTTCGATCAGATCAAAAAGGTTGCGCTGAAAGCAGGGGGTAAGTTGCTACAGCGTATTGGGGTCTTTGATGTATACCAGGGAGATAAGATAGATGCAGGTAAAAAAGCTTATGCTTTGAGTTTTTACCTACAGGATTCAGAACAGACCTTGACAGATAAAGTCATTGACAGGACCATGGATAGGCTTATTCAGAGTTTTGAAAATGAGGTAGGGGCTTTTATCCGTAAATAATATGATTCAAGAAGAGATCCAACGTCTGGAAATGCTTGCCGGTAAAGTGGCGGATAAGCTGCAGCTGCTTGAGCAGGATAACCATGCACTAAAAGAAGAACTATTTGTTCTAAAAAATAAGCTGGATGAAAAGGAGCAGATGTTGGAAGATTTTAAAAATCAAATTAAAATAGCTAAACTTGTAAATAGCTTACCGGTGGAAGATATAGAATCTGCCGAACTGAGAGAAAAGATCAATAATTATATAAAGGAAATCGATAATATCATTACCTATTTGTCTGAGTGATATGGAGACACTTTCAATAAGATTAAAAATCGGAGATAGGGAGTATCCCATGAAGGTGAAGACAGCAGATGAAGCCAAAATCAGACAGGCGGGCAAGTTGATTAACGATAAACTCAAAAGATACAGAGAGGAGTTTGGTTTGGACGATAAACAGGATTTACTGGCCATGGTTGCATTTGATTGTATGGTGCAATCTATGGAACAGGATGAAATCAATGCGGAGGACAGTAAAATTGTCCAATCTAAGGTTGTTCAGATCAACGATATACTGGAATCTCTATTATAATTAATCCCGACTCATTTCTGCGGCATTTTTTCTTATCCGGTAGGTAAACATATATAAAATACCTATGGGAGAGTCATTATACATTATTATTGCAGGCGTAGTAGGCCTGGGTATTGGGGCGGTAATAGCTGGTCTATTTATCAAAAATAACAGCAAAAAGTTAGAAGCTGAGGCCAAAGAAAAAGCCAGAAGTATCATCCGCGAAGCAGAGATCAATGCAGAAGCATTGAAAAAGGACAGGATTTTAGAAGCCAAAGAAAAATACCTGAAGCTAAAATCTGATTTTGAAGAAGAGGTAAGTAAAAAGAAAAATATCATCATTACCAATGAAAACAAAATCAAACAAAGGGAGCAGGCACTATCCAAAGAAATTGAGCAGGTCAAGCGAAAAGAAGCAGAACTTGATAGCAGGAAGGAAAACCTGAATGCCCAGCTACATTCAGTTCAGGTGAAAAAAGATGAATTGGATAGGGTTACCAGTCAAAGAATTGCGGATTTGGAAAAAATTGCTTCTTTGACCAAAGAGGAGGCCCGAGACCAATTGGTGGAGATGCTTAAAGATGAAGCCACCACAAAAGCTTCTTCTCAGATCAAGGACATATTGGATCAGGCCAAACTTACAGCAACCAAGCAGGCTAAAAAGATTGTTTTGGATACGATTCAACGTACTGCTACAGAGCATGCCATTGAAAATTGTGTCTCCGTATTCAACATCGAATCCGATGATGTCAAAGGAAAGATTATTGGCAGGGAAGGAAGAAATATCAGGGCTTTGGAAGCAGCGACCGGTGTGGAAATCATTGTAGACGATACGCCTGAAGCAATCATTATTTCAGGATTTGATCCAGTGAGAAGAGAAGTGGCCAGACTTTCCCTCCACAGGCTGGTGCAGGATGGGCGTATCCATCCGGCGCGGATTGAGGAAGTGGTCAATAAAACCGAAAAAAATATTGAAGAAGAGATCATAGAAATCGGTGAAAGGACCTGTATAGAGCTTGGAATTCATGGATTGCATCCGGAATTGATCAGGATGGTAGGTAGGATGCGATTCCGTTCGTCTTACGGACAAAATCTCCTTCAGCATTCCAAGGAGGTGGCCAAGCTTTGTGCTACCATGGCCGCTGAATTGGGGCTCAATGCCAAATTGGCAAAAAGAGCAGGCTTGCTTCATGATATTGGAAAAGTATGGCCCGAGGAAGCAGAACTTCCACATGCTATTCTGGGAATGGAACTGGCCAAGAAATACAAAGAAAATCCTGAAGTATGTAATGCAATTGGTGCCCACCATGACGAGATAGAGATGACCACTCTGATTTCTCCAATTATCCAAGCCTGTGACGCCATTTCGGGATCAAGGCCGGGAGCGCGAAGAGAAATCATGGACAGCTATATCAAACGCTTAAAAGAACTTGAAGATATGGCGCTGAGTTTTGATGGAGTCAATAAGTGTTATGCCATGCAGGCCGGTAGGGAACTGAGAGTCCTGGTGGACGCAGACAATGTGGATGACCAAACGGCAAGCAAGTTGTCTTTCGATATATCTCAGAAAATTGAAAAAGAGATGCAATATCCTGGACAGATAAAAATCACTGTGATCAGAGAAATGAGAGCAGTGAATTATGCCAAATAGTAATTTTCGATAATTTTCGACTAAGGTGCAGTTAAATGCTGCACCTTTTTTATTTATTTAGACGATGTTTTTTGTTTATCACTTCTTCCAATCCTTGGTTGGGCTTTTCAATGAAATAAAGATTCTTCTAAAGTCCAAGAAGTTAACACCGAATGATATCAAGGTGCTTAACCGTTTTTTTCCTTATTACAAAAACCTTCAACCTAAGCATCAAGAGGAGTTCAAAGAGCGCTTGGTACGTTTTATTTCAACCAAGGAGTTCATCCCAAGGGGCGGATTGGAATCCATAACCCGAGAAATGGAGTTGCTGATCAGTGCTACGGCCATCATGGTTGTTTTTGGTTTTAGAAATGTGGAACTAAAGCATTTTTCAAGAATTTTGGTATATCCCGATAATTATTATTCCACCATCAACAGAACATATCATCAGGGAGAGGTAAATCCCAAATTGGGGATCATCGTGCTATCCTGGAAGAATTTTGTAGAAGGCTTTAGAGATCCCAAAAATGGGGTCAATTTGGGGGTACATGAGATGGCCCATGCACTGAAGTTGGAAAATCAGATTCATTATAATGAGGAAAGTAATTTTTTCAATAAGATTGCCTGGCAAAAATTCAATGATTTGGCCAAAGACCAAATTCAGCAAATCAAAGAAGATAAAGATTCATTTTTTAGAAAATCTGCAAGTAACAATCCGCATGAATTCTTTGCAGTCGCTTTGGAAGCCTTTTTCGAAAGGCCTGAAGCTTTCAAATCAGAGCATGCAGCACTTTATAAAAGCCTTGTCTTCCTTTTAAAACAAGACCCTACGGTCTTAAAAGGTTAATGCCTGTCGTTACATTCAAATCAAAACATGATTTAAATCATATTGTTGCCTACCTTATGTCACCTTAAAAAAAAATGACCTGCCATAGATTTGTAATAAATCATTGAAGTTATGCAGGGGAAAGTAGAAAATTTGGTCAGGTTTTCCGTTCCGGAAGAAATTGTACATCCGCATTTTTGCAAAATATTACCTAGCGGTTTTCCAAAATATTTATCTGACAGCGGAAGCGGCCTAATGTGCAGTCCTGAAAATGACCCTAGTTTGTTTACAGCCCATTTGCCTGAAGTGTTGGATTGGTTGCATGGACTGGAAAAACCAAAAGGACTGGAAGAAGAACCCTGCGAAATCCCTGTACTGCTTTATGACAAGGAGTTGTCTACAGAAAAATTACTTTTTCATTATGATGGTACACCTGCCTCTGCCCGTTTGATCAGAAATTTTGTGGATTTATTTCATGAAAATATCAAAGACAGTAAAGCGACAATTATTTCTCCCTCATTTATACCCAAATCCAAATTAAGGGAAGAACAGGAACTTGTTCAACTCTTATCTCAATCCAGTGCTGAGACTTCTTTTATTAAATTCAACTTTACAAGAATAGGCGATTTTTGGTCCTATGCAGTCAAACACAATTGCACTTTATTGGTGACAACCAAGTACTATCAGTCTGATCTTGCCAAAGTCCTTTTTCACTTTTACAAAGGCGGCATGTGGTATGACCGACTTTCTTTTTACCTCTCGTATTAAGTCATGGTATAATATGATTTCCGTCATGTTTTTTGGTCTTGAAGCTCAGTAACTTGTACAAAATGTCCAATTCATCTAAAATATTACCCCAAAAAGAAGTTTCTACCTGCTACCATTGTGGTGAGGATTGCAAGGAAGAAATTCTTCAATTTGACGGAAAAGAATTCTGCTGTACAGGTTGTCAATTGGTCTATGAAGTCCTCAGTGAGAATGACCTTTGTGACTATTATACAATTGGGGAAAATCCTGGTGTGAGTCAGAAGGAGGTTTCAAAGAGGGACAACCGATTTGACTATTTGGATGACATGGACGTGATCCAAAAACTGATAGATTTTCAACAAGGGGATGAAATTCACATTACATTCAATATACCATTGATCCATTGTGCATCCTGCATCTGGCTCTTGGAAAATCTGCACAAGATACATCCCGGTGTGATTTCAGGAAGGGTTGATTTTATCAAGAAGCGCGTTCAGGTAAAGTTCCTGAAAGATCAAATCTCTCTCAAAGAATTGGTAAGGATGCTCTCAAAAATAGGGTATGAGCCGCTTATCAATTTAGCAGATACTGACAAGAAAAAAGTACAAAGCATGGACAAAAAGCTGATCACCAAATTGGCGGTGGCTGGTTTTTGCTTTGGAAATATGATGCTTTTCAGTTTGCCCGAATACTTTTCAGAAGCAGAACTTCTTGGAACTGGATTCAAAAAAACCTTTAACTACCTTAATGTTTTATTGGCCCTTCCTGTATTTTTTTATTCGGCTACAGATTATTACCGATCTGCCTGGCTATCGATTCGAAACAAGGCTGTGAATATGGACGTGCCCATTGCAATAGGCATTGTTACTCTTTTTACTTACAGCTTATATGACATCTTTATCCTTGGCAATGAAGGGTATATGGATACTTTAGGTGGATTACTTTTTTTCCTTTTGATCGGGAAATTCTATCAGCAAAAAACTTACGATACCCTCTCTTTTGACAGGGATTATAAATCCTATTTCCCCATAGCGGTTACACGCTTGGTTAGAGATGAGGAAGAGGTCATTCCATTGGCGAAGTTAAATGTAGGTGATATCATCCGGGTAAGGAATACAGAGTTGATACCCGCGGATAGTATTTTATTAGATGGGGTAGCATTGATCGATTATTCCTTTGTGACCGGAGAAGAAGTGCCGGTTTCCAGAAAGAAAGGTGAACTCATCTATGCTGGCGGCAGACAAAAAGGGAAAGCCATCAGCTTGGCGGTACAGAAATCACCTTCTCAGGGTTACCTCACAGACCTTTGGAACAATGAATCTTTTGATAAGGAGAATTCAATGGGACTGGAATCTTTAGCCAATAAGATATCAGGTAAATTTACATTTACAGTACTTTTTATAGCACTCTTATCTTTTGCTTACTGGGCTTGGGCAGGAAATATTTCCCTTGGTGTTCTCACTTTCACTTCTGTTTTGATCATCACTTGCCCCTGTGCTTTGGCCATGTCCACCCCATTCACTTTGGGAAATACTTTGAGGGTGTTTGGACAAGGAAAGTTTTACCTTAAAAATTCTCATGTCATAGAAAAGATGGCAAAAATAGACACGGTTGTTTTTGATAAAACAGGCACCTTGACAGCACCTTCCCAAGCAAAGGTACAATATCAAGGAGAGCCACTTTCAGATGAGTCCAAAGCATTGATCAAAGCCATGGTCAATCAGTCTACACATGCCTTGAGCAATAGGATAAATACTTGGCTGGATGGGGTAAAAGCCATAAAATTGGACGAAGATGTGGAGGAAATAAGTGGGAAAGGACTAAAAATCATCTACAAATCCCAGGAAATCAAATTGGGATCAGCTGAATATGTAAATGCCGAATCAGGTACTTTACCGGAAGGTGGGAACCTGGTCTTTTTTGCCATAGAAGATTTGGTTTTGGGATATTTCTTTATTCAAAGCGGCCTAAGAAAGGGAATTGACCAGTTGGTAACAACTATCAAGTCGCAAAAACAAGTCCATTTTCTATCAGGAGACCAGGATCATGAGCGCCGAAACCTGAAAAGGATCTTTGGAGACAACATACAAATGTCTTTTAATCAGGGACCCAGTGATAAGCTCCATTATATCAAGTCTCTGAATGATTTGGGCAAAAACACCCTGATGGTAGGAGATGGTTTGAATGATGCAGGGGCCTTGAGGGAAAGCAAGGTAGGAATTGCGGTAACCGACAAAGTGACCAATTTTTCCCCGGCATCTGATGCCATCATGGATGCAGCTATGCTGTACAAATTGCCCTCATTTCTGGATTTTACCAAAACAAGTAGAAAAATCATCAAAGCGAGCTTTGGACTTAGCTTCACTTATAATACTGTTGGGGTCTTCTTTGCAGTGCAGGGGCTGGTCAGTCCGGTTTTTTGTGCGATTCTGATGCCGATCAGCAGTATTTCAGTGGTGTTATTCACCACTATAACAACCAATTACATAGCCTACAAAAGAGGCTTAAAAGACAAAATCTGGTAGATATGGAAGTAATATTCATTTTGATAGCAATCAGTTTAATTCTGGCGGGGACCTTCCTCTTCCTGTTTTTCAGGGCGATGAAAGGAGGACAATTTGATGATAACCATACCCCTGCTATCAGAATCCTATTTGAGAATGAACCAAAAAATAAAGATAAAAAAGTACCATCAACTAAATCGAAGTAAGTATGTCAGGAACAACACTGGAACAGTTCAATTACGATAATAAAATCGTAAAGTACTTCGGGGTCGCCACCATAGCTTGGGGCCTCGTCGGTATGTTGGTAGGTGTGATTGCAGCCACCCAGCTCTTTCTACCTGAAGCCAACTTAGGAAATCCATATACCACTTTTGGTAGAATCAGACCGCTCCATACGAATGCGGTGATCTTTGCCTTTGTGGGAAATGCGATTTTCGCAGGGATATATTATTCCATGCCAAGATTACTGAAGGCCCCGATGTGGAGCAAGGCGCTCAGCTGGATCAACTTTTGGGGTTGGCAGATAATTATTCTTTTGGCAGCCATAACGCTTCCCTTAGGGCTTACCTCCTCTAAGGAATATGCTGAATTGGAATGGCCAATAGATATTCTGATTGCCCTTGTTTGGGTAGCATTTGGTGCCAACATGATCGGAACCATGATCAAAAGAAGAGAAAAGCATATGTATGTAGCCATATGGTTTTATCTGGCTTCCTTCGTCACAGTGGCGGTATTGCATATCTTCAACTCTCTGGCACTTCCAGTATCCTTTTTTAAGAGTTACTCTGCTTATGCAGGTGTTCAGGATGCCTTGGTACAGTGGTGGTATGGACACAATGCGGTGGCATTCTTCCTAACCACGCCATTCTTAGGATTGATGTATTACTACTTGCCAAAAGCAGCCAACAGACCTGTATATTCTTACAAACTATCCATTATTCACTTCTGGTCCCTGATTTTCCTCTATATCTGGGCTGGGCCTCACCACTTGCTCTATACGGCACTTCCGGAATGGGCACAGGTATTGGGAGTAGTTTTCTCGGTCATGTTGATCGCACCTTCCTGGGGAGGTATGGTAAACGGCCTCTTGACCTTGAGGGGTGCATGGGATAAAGTAAGGGTAGATCCTGTTTTGAAATTCATGGTTGTAGCGGTAACGGCATATGGTATGGCCACTTTTGAAGGGCCATTGCTATCTCTTAAAAATGTAAACGCGATTGCCCACTATACGGACTGGATAGTAGCCCACGTACACATTGGTGGATTGGGATGGAATGGGTTCTTTACATTCGCAATGTTATATTGGTTATGGCCTAAAATGTGGAAGACCACTTTGTATTCAACCAAACTGGCGAATACCCACTTTTGGATGGGTACGCTTGGAATCATTTTCTATGCCCTACCTATGTATGTGGCTGCTCTGACTCAATCTTTGATGTGGAAAGAATTCAGTGAAGCTGGTAGATTGGCTTATCCCAACTTCTTGGAAACAGTGATACAGATTGTTCCAATGTACATACTGAGAGCATTTGGAGGGCTTCTTTATTTATCCGGTGCCATTATAATGGTATACAATATGGTGAAGACTGCCAAGCAGGGAACCTTCCAAGAGGAAGAAGCGGACGAAGCTCCTGCATTGAAGCCACATGTAGCTCATCCTGGTGAATTTTGGCATAGGGCATGGGAAAGAAAGCCTGTTTTCTTTACCATTATGGCGACAATTGCGATTCTTATTGGGGGAGCAGTGGAAATTATCCCGACTATTCTGGTCAAATCCAATGTACCGACCATTTCAAGTGTAGAGCCTTACACTCCCTTGGAATTACAGGGTAGGGATTTATATATTTCACACGGATGTGTGGGCTGTCACTCCCAAATGATCAGGCCATTCCGTTCTGAAACTGAACGCTATGGTGAATATTCTAAAGCTGGAGAATTTGTTTACGACAGACCTTTCCTTTGGGGATCTAAAAGAACGGGTCCTGATTTACACCGTGTAGGTGGTAAATATCCAGATAGCTGGCACTACCATCACATGGTAGATCCTAGATCCATGTCTCCCGGTTCCTTGATGCCTCCATACCCTTGGATGGTCACCAATATGATGGACCACAAAGACCTGCCTGCCAAAATCAGGACACTTCAAAAACTTGGTGTACCATATCCTGAAGGATATGATGAGCAAGCGAATACAGACCTTATGGTGCAGGCCGAGCAGATAGTTGCAAACCTGAAATCATCTGGGGTCGAAGCTATGCCAGAATCTGAGATTGTGGCATTGATCGCCTATCTGCAACGCCTCGGTACAGATATCAAGAAAACAACAGCTTCCAACCCTTAATCAAAAGTGTCATGAAAAAAGATATATTAAGTTCTATAGAGAACATAGAAATATACCCAATTATCTCGCTATTGATCTTTGTGATTTTCTTTATCGGGATGTTTATATGGGTAATTCGGGTCGATAAAAAATATGTCGATCATATGAAGGAGATGCCATTGAATGAAGAATTAAAAAAGACCAGCGGCTATGAAAAAGTTTAAATCCATATTGATGCTACTAACAGGGATGTTTGTTTCCCTGCCAACATTCGCTCAGACGAGTGAAATGAACTGGGTAACTAAATTTCAGGAAATGGACAGCAATCAATTGACGTTACTCGTCATTCTTGCGGTAGTGCTGGGGGTAATTGTTTTGCTTCTGATTTTGATGATCTACCTGATGTCTTTCATGGTAGCCGTCTTCAAAAAAGAGAACCCTGCTATGGTAGAGGAACCTTCATGGTGGGATGAATTCAAGCTCAAATACATTACAGGAAAGATGAAGCCTGTTGGCGGAAAAGAAGAAAAAGACCTGATGCTTGACCATTCTTATGATGGAATAGTAGAACTTGATAATCATATGCCCCCATGGCTGGCCAATGTTTTCTATATTACAATTGCCTTTGCTGTGGTCTATTTCACTTACTTCTCTGTCTTGGGCCTGGGAAAAACACAGTTGGAGGAGTATGAAGAAGAACTGCGCATCGCTGCCATTGAGGCAGAAGAAAGGGCAGCGTTGGCAGTGGGTTCCATCGATGAGTATTCAGTGGTTTTCGATAGTTCTACAGGAGCTATTAATTCCGGCAGAACTATTTTCGAAGCCAACTGTGCAGCCTGTCATGCGAATGATGGAGGGGGAGGAATTGGCCCCAACCTAACAGATGAGTACTGGATACATGGAGGAAGTATAGCTGATATTTTCTCAATAGTGAAATATGGTGTGGTTGAAAAAGGAATGATTCCATGGCAGGATCAATTGAGCCCTGAAGAAATGCAGAATGTATCAAGTTACATTTTGACTTTGGTCGGGACTACACCCGCCAATCCCAAAGCTCCTGAAGGGGATAAATATGAACCTGCTATTGAGGAGCCATTGGACGCACTTACAGAAGATGAACTCGGTCTGGAGGAGGTTGAAGACGAAGATTGAATGAATAAATCTAAAAGAGGGGGGATAGTCCCCCCTCTTTCCAAGAACCAAAATCATGAGTACTAAAAATCCACATTTGGATCCTGAAAAATTCCGGGATTCTTTGGCTACTGTCAAAGAAGATGGGAAGAGAAATTGGATTTACCCCAAGAAAGTTGATGGTAAATTTTATAAATGGAGAACCTATCTATCATGGATACTTCTGGCCATTTTGTTTGTTGGGCCTTTTATCAAAGTAGGAGGAAGACCCTACATGCTTTTCAATATTTTTGAACGTAAGTTCATCATATTTGGAGCCGCGTTTTGGCCGCAGGACACCCACTTGCTGATTTTCTTATTGCTCATATTTTTTGTTTTTATCATTCTTTTTACGGCAGTATTTGGACGGGTTTTCTGCGGTTGGGCATGCCCCCAGACCCTATTTATGGAAATGGTCTTCCGTAAGATTGAGTATTGGATTGAAGGGGATGCGAATCAACAGCGCAAGCTGGACGACATGCCTTGGAATGGAGAAAAGATCAGAAAGAAAAGCCTTAAATTGACCATTTTTGTCATCATTTCCTTGTTAATTTCACATACTGTGATGGCTTACCTCATTGGAATAGATCAAGTAGTAGAAATTGTAAGTCAGCCACCAAGTGAAAACATGGCAGGATTTATAGGACTAATGTCATTTACGGGTATTTTTTTATTTGTTTTTTCCTGGTTCAGAGAACAGGCTTGCCTGGTCGTTTGTCCTTATGGCAGATTACAAGGTGTATTATTGGACGCCAACTCCATCAATGTTACTTATGACCACGTAAGGGGAGAACCAAGAGCGCCGATAAGGAAAAATAAGGTGGAGGAAAGCCCTAAGGGAGATTGTATAGATTGTGGTTTGTGTGTTCAGGTATGCCCAACAGGAATAGACATCAGAAATGGAGTACAAATGGAATGTGTAAACTGTACTGCTTGTATAGATGCATGTGATGAGGTGATGGAAAAAGTAGATAGGCCTTTAGGATTGATTAGGTATGCTTCTGATACGAGTATCTTACAAAAAACGCAGAAACTACTTACTGGGAGAGTTAAGCTCTACTCTTTTCTACTCCTAATACTGGTTGGGGCTTTTGTCGCTTTATTGGCAACAAGAGATGATCTTGGTGCTACAGTGACCAGATTCAGGGGGATGACTTATCAGCCACGGGAAAATGGAGAAATTAGTAATTTGTATGAAGTTACTTTTATCAATAAGACATTTGAACCACAAGCAATTACCCTGGAACCGGAAGATAAAAAGTACCGACTGGAAGTGATAGGGGATCAGAACTGGACTTTGCAAGGCCAATCTAAATTTGAAGGAAGGTTTTTTGTCGTTACTGAGGGACAAAACATAAAGACAAACCAGGATAATGTGGTGCTTTTGCTTACCCAAAACGGGAAAGTGATTGATAAAATCAAAACAAGCTTTATGGGACCCATTGCTTCCAATTAAAAGCTTGTTAGAAGTCAAAGAGAAGAAACTAATAAAACAAAATAATTATGGATTGGGGAAAAGGAATAATATTGACACTTGCTGCATTTGCCGTGCTTATGATATCCATGGTGGTTATCTGTGTTAGACAGGATGATATCCATTTGGTAACTCAGAATTATTATGAGGAAGAAATCAAATACCAAGACCAAATCGATAAAATGATCAATGCCAGTCAGCTGGAAAATGAAGTTTTAGTTTATGACAATCAATTAAAGATTGTAGACTTACAGTTGCCTGTTGGATCTAAAGGTACCCTGCATCTATTCAGACCATCAGATGCAAGGTTGGACAGGAAAATTGAATTTGATATCACGGATTTAGCAACCAATTCCATTGATGTAAAAAGTTTAAAATCGGGATATTGGAAGGTAAAATTGAGTTGGATCGAAAACGGAACAGCTTATTACCAGGAAAAGAAAATCAATATTTAAATGATTTGGACTGCCTTTTTATTGGGATTTTTGGGCTCCTTTCACTGTTTGGGAATGTGTGGTCCAATTGCTTTGGCTGTTTCTGCCAAAGACAATTCACCATTTCTTAAAAATAAAATTTTTTATAACCTTGGCCGGACATTAACCTATTCTGCAATGGGAGGATTGATTGGCTTGGTAGGATTTTCATTCTCACTTGCAGGTGTACAGCAATGGGTATCCATTCTCATGGGAGTACTGATTTTATTGATGGCCTTTTTTTATAAGCAATCTGAAAGGTGGATCACCCAATCCGGTGTTTTTGGTTCATTGCACCGACTCAAATCTTCCTTGGGAAAATATCTCAAAAAAGGTGGAACCCAAGCGTTTTTTGCTTCAGGTTTACTTAACGGACTCTTGCCGTGCGGAATGGTATACATTGCATTGATTGCCTCCCTAGCTCTTCAAAGTCCGCTGGAAGGAGCTTTGTACATGATGTTTTTTGGTCTAGGGACTATTCCCATGTTAATAGGAGTTATGCTTACCGGCAAAATTCTTTCTCTCCCCATCCGAAATAAACTCACCAATGCAATGCCTTACGTAGCTATGTTCATAGGTATTCTTTTTATTGTCAGGGGATTGGGCTTGGGGATACACTATGTAAGTCCGAAATTACCCAGCTTTGAAGATGGGAAAGTTAGTACTGAGATGACAGTTTGTGATTGATCGGTGCTGTTTAGGCAGAAATGTACATTAAAATTTTTTTACAAAGGCCACAGAAAATTAAGGGTCACCCGCCACATCCACCACAAATCTGTATTCAGCACCTTCTGAAGTCGATCAGGGTTCCATTTTCTTAATGCGGGATCAAAGTTAATTTGTCTATTTAGCGTAAAAAACTGCTCCTTTGAAAAAAGGAGCAGTATCAAAAAATGGGTTATCCGGGTTATATTGCTTGGCTGAATTGAAATTGTTTTTGTTCTTTTTCCTGCATCCTCTTATCAAAGACCATACAGATGTTGCGTATAAAAGGCTTTCCTGCTTCCAGAATCTGAATCCCTTTTTCATCGAATGCTATTAATCCTTCCATTTCAAATGCAACGAGTTGATTAAAATTAGAAATTTCAATATTCTCAAAAAATGGCTCTTCCCAGTTGGCTTTTTGGTTACAAATCAACTGGAGAATCAGGTTTCTGGTACTGATATCTTCTTCACTCATTATATGACCTTTTAGTAGTGCAAAATTGCCTTTTCCAATTTGCTCCTTATAGGGTTCAATTACTTTGGTATTTTGTGCATAAGCATAATATATATCAGAGATGGAGCTATTCCCTAAGCCCAATAATATCTTAGAAGGAGAGGTAGTATATCCCATGAAATTCCGGTGCAAGGTTTTGTTCTCTTTGGCCAGGTATAGAGGATCATTGGATAGGGCAAAGTGATCCATTCCCACTTCAAGGTACCCCATTTCAGCAAGTATTTCTTTACCTTTTTCATAAAGAGCCCTTTTCTCTGATTCCTTGGGTAGAAATTGTTCAAAACTCTTTTGCGCGGGAAAGGCAGAAGGTAGATGTGCATAACTATAGAAAGCGATCCTATCCGGTTTCAGGAGCGCAACTTGCATAAAGGTATCTGTGATGGTCTCCAATGATTGGTGGGGTAAGCCATAAATCAGATCAAAATTCACTGATTCGTAGCCTATTTCTCTGGCCACATCTGTGGCTTCCTTCACTTTTTCAAATGGTTGAATGCGGTGGATGGCTTTTTGAACATCCAGGTTAAAGTCCTGAATTCCATAGCTGACTCTTCTGAATCCAAGGTCAAAAAGTGTCTGAAGATGCCCCCTAGTAGTATTATTGGGGTGTCCTTCAAAGCTGAATTCGGCATTGGCCATCACCTCCGAACTTTCCAAAATAAACCCTAACATTTCCTGAAGGGATTCAGGAGAAAAGAAGGTAGGAGTACCACCTCCTAAGTGTATACCTGATAATTTTGGTTTGGAATGCAGTATTCTCAGATATTTACCCCATTCATTTATGATAGATGAGATAAAGGGAGTTTCTACTGCATGATTTTTAGTGATGCGTTTGTTACAACCACAATACGTACAAAGGCTTTCGCAATAGGGAAGGTGAATGTAGAGGGTAATTCCCTCTTTCTCTCCAAAATCATCATAAGCCTTTTTCACCAAATTGATCCAAGGTTTTTCAGTTAAGTTGTCCGCCCATAAAGGAACAGTAGGATAGGAGGTATATCTTGGTGCAGGTACATTGTATTTTTTGATTAAATCTGCTGCTATTGTAGGTTTCATATGCTCCAACTTTGACACAAAGATCTCTAGCATTTGTTTGTTTTTTGATGACAGGCATCTTTCCATTACCTGATTAAAGTCATGATTTTAAGATGAAGAAATTTGCATCTCATGAAATAAGCTTGGATTTTGAATTGAAAAATTTCTACATTTAAAGTAACCTATTAACCCAATAACCATGGAAAAAAATAAAATCAGTGCATCAAGAAGAGATTTTTTGGCCAAAACAACCAGTTTTACAGTAGGCTCTATTTTTTTAAACAGCATAGCAGAAGCCCTTCAATTACACAATAACCCAAATGAGAAAATGAAATTGGCTTTGGTAGGGTTAGGAATCCGGGGAGTCAATATGTTTGGTAGGGAAGTACAAAGGATTTATCACGAACAGGTGGAGTTTGTGGGTTTATGTGACAATAACGAGGGAAGGTTAGAATTTGGAAAATCATATATTGGTGCGGACTGTTCCTTGTATACTGATTTTGATAAAATGTTGGCTGAACAAAAGCCGGATGTAGTGATAGTTACTACCGTAGACAATACCCATCATACATTTATCATCAAAGCACTTGAATTTGGTGCCAATGTTATTACTGAAAAGCCCATGACAACAGACGAATTCAAGTGTCAGGCCATATTGGATGCAGAAAGAAAAACCGGTAAAAAAGTGATTGTGACCTTTAATTACCGTTATTCCCCTCATAGACAAAGGATGTATGAGATCATCCGTAGTGGTGAAATTGGGGAAGTCACTTCCGTAGATTTTCATTGGTATTTGGACACTTCTCATGGAGCCGATTATTTCAGAAGGTGGCATGCTTATCGGGAAAAGGGAGGAACTTTACTGGTGCACAAATCCACACATCATTTTGACCTGCTCAACTGGTGGTTGGACTCGGATCCCGAAGAGGTTTTTGCCTACGGAAACTTAGAATTTTATGGTAAGAATGGGGCTTTCAGGCATACGCATTGTCGTCCCTGTCCCCACAAAAATAACTGTGATTTCCATTGGGACATTACCAAAAACAAGCATTTGGTAGACCTTTATGTGAACAATGAACAGCATGATGGCTATCTTAGGGATGGCTGTGTTTTCCGGGAGGATATTGATATTTTTGATAAGATGGCAGTGCAGATCCGCTATATGAACGGAGTACAAGTCAGCTACTCTTTGACGTCCTATTCCCCTTATGAGGGGTATAGAATTGCATTTAATGGTACCAAAGGCCGGCTGGATGCATGGATAAAAGAAAGCCAACCTTGGGAAGAACCTGCTCAGGATGAACTGAGACTGAGCAAGAATTTTGGGAAATCGGAAATTATTATAATCCCCCATGGAGGTGGAGGGCATGGGGGTGGAGATACCCGCTTGAAAGATAAATTATTCAAAGACCCTGCCATGGCTGATCCATATAGGCAATCTGCCGGAACACGGGATGGGGCTATGTCGATTTTGGTAGGGATAGCAGCAAGGAAAAGCATTGATGAAGCAAAACCCATCAAAATTGCTGATTTAACTGATATCAAGCTAATGAAATCAGGTAGAGGGAAGTAAAAAAAGAAACTTGAATTAAGCTTCTTTGAATTCAATTTTGCTGATGACATCCATAGTTACATGCAGCATGATTGCTGTAACAATGGACATCCCAATGCCCAACCCCAGTAAAGCATATACAAATTGTTTGCTGACAAGGTAGCTGAACACTGCGGTAGCTAGCGATGGCGCAATGCCGAAAATAAAAACCCCTCCGATTATTAAGGGACGGATAAGTTTCCTGTCCCAGCCTTCATCAAAACCTACCATAGTGACTAATGCAATACTAAACCCTGTTAAGTAAAGTAAAGCAAGGCAAAGTGGGAAAAGGATAATCAAGCCCCAGCTCAATTGGGCGATGAAGACAGGGGGTATGATCAAAACAAAACCCAAAATTAGTGTCTGGTAAACCTCCAATTTGATCAGGTTCCAAAATTTAGTACTCCATGAAGCAGGAATGAGTATGAAGTAGGGTTTTTTTAGATCACCAATGCTGGTCTTACCCATCCCTGAAAAAAAGAAAATAAACATCAATGTAAGCAGATAACCATAGATGACATGATGGGAAAACCAGTCAAAATATGAAAGTCCGGCAAAAATATAGGCAAGTAGTGCAAAGCCCAGGCTGAACAGCCCGATTAGAGGGTGAAAATCCTGTCGCGAGCTGTTGACATAATTTCTCCAATAAAGGGCTACTGCTCCTGTCCCAAAATCTTTTAATTCCAGCTTTTTGCCTGCATTTAAACTGATGCTACCCTCAGATGCTTCTTTCTTTCCTTTAGCTTTTTCTTTTATTTCTTCGTTGGATTTTGTGGCCTCTAATACATCTTCATAGTAATAGCCAGCATTATATAGAACTACCTGTACAATCAATGTAAAAGTCAAAATATAAACCAGTATGAATCCTCCTGCAATCCAAATACTTTCATGTCCCAAAAAGGTAATGATTCCCCTACTCCAACCTACCAAAGGGAAAAAATCAAACCATGGTGATCCGATCCAAGCAAACATGCCCATCCAGAATTTTTCTGCCATCAGTCCAGGAATCAAAATCATCAATCCAAGTCCAATGGCCAAGAAAAAAACAACAGACTTGAAGCTTCCCCTTATATGGTACTTTGTATTGAGGGTATAAATCAGAAAGCGAATAGGTGATAGAATAAAAAAGAAGAGTGTGATACCCATTGACATGATCAGCAGGTTGAAAAAATTCAGGTCGTAAAGATCGTTGAGTTGGGCAGTTCCATAAAGAGTGAAAAGAAAGGCGCCACCAGTGGCTGGAAAAATAGCCCTGATCATGTAATACAAAAGAATCTTTTGGGGAGCAGCGGGTGCAGTGAAAAGGAAATTCACATCTGCCATACTGAAAAAACTCACATTCTTTTTGGTTGACTGGTACATCTTGAAGATGAAAAATATCAAAGCAAGTAAGGTCAAACCGCCACTGATATTTTGAAGCACATAATTGACCTGTTCCAGACCCTCAGCAGCATCCTGTAGTTCCTGAAATTGGCCTGTATCTATTTCTGCGCTTCTACTGCTTCTTCGGAAATAGAAAAAACTGAAATATCCAACGATGAAAGCATAGGGTAATAACCTGAGCGGGTTTTTAAGGATAAGCTTGATGTTATTTAACAGTATAAAGATATCCTTCCTTAAAAGCAGTTTAAATTCATTCATCTTTTGTCAATTCCAAAAATAAATCTTCTAAACTAGAATCTCCACTGTGATTGAAAGTAGTCTTAAGATTGGCCAAAGTGTCATTCCCAATGATTCGGCCATCTTTCATGATCATGATTCTGTCCGCTATTGTTTCTACGCTATCTATGAGATGGGTACTTACCAAAATGGTTTTCCCTTTTTCTTTGAGTTCATTGAATATCCTTTTTGTATTTTTGATGGCTTTGGGATCAAGTCCAATCATAGGTTCATCAAAAAACAAAAGATCAGGGTCTGGCAAAAGCGCACAACAAATGGAAACTTTTTGCCGCATGCCTTTAGAGAGGTCCCTTCCCAACTTGTCTTTTTTATCAAGAAGCTCATAAGTAGTCATCCATTGTTCAGCCTTACTTTGCCAGTCACTCACACTGTAAGCTTGCGCTATAAATTGAAGGTGCTCCTTTACGGTAAGCAAGTCATATACATGAGGGGTTTCTGGGATATAAGAAAAAAGTTTTTTGGCAGCGACAGATAAATGGTCATGGCCACCAATGTTGATATTTCCCGATGTTTTTCGCAAAAGACCAACAATACATTTCATTGTAGTGCTTTTTCCAGCACCATTGGGCCCAAGCAGCCCTACGACTTCTCCACCCTCTAATGAAAAATCAATGTTATCAACAGCCGATTGCTTTCCGTATTTTTTTACTAATCCTTCTACAATTAACATGAGTATCCATTCATTTCACGATCCCAATATTAAACTTTTATCTTGAGATTTTCTTAGATACAATTTATTTTAGTTATTTTTATATGGTTAATTTTAAATTTAAGAAAATGAAAAAATTTTTGATTTTGTTAATATCAGTTTTGTTTCTATCAATTGGCCATTTGTATGCACAGGAACAAGGGAAGTTCAGAGTGGGGCTTGACCTAGGGTATACTATACCTACTTCAGGTGGTGGAGGTTTGTTGTTTTACCTGGAGCCAAAATATAATATCCGTGATAATATGAACATTGGTCTTAGAATCGGCGGTGCAGCTATGGTAAGGGATTTGGTATATTTCGATAATATGAATGAATTATCCGGCAATATTTCAGTTAATGGATCTTATGTTTTGACTTATGATTATTACTTTAAATCCGAAGGCAGTAATTTTGCTCCATTTGTTGGCGCTGGAATTGGATGGATGAGGTTTGCCGCGATCTCATTCGATTCGGACGTTGAGCCAGATGAGGCTGGTAATTTGTCTGTCAATTCTTCGTTTGCTCCCGTTTTGCGTGCAGGATTTGAAGCGGGGAAATTCAGGCTTTCGCTGGATTACAATATTGTTCCAAAATCTGACATTGTTGATCTTCAAGGAAATGTTATCGGTGAAACTGGAAATAGCTATTTGGGAATTGCTCTGGGATTTTACGTTGGTGGTGGAAAGTGGCGTAATTAATGGATTTTTCAAAGGATGATTCTCTCTCCTTATTTGCAGGGTACTAATCCAGATTAAAGTTAGATAGCCTTGTGATATCTATTTTGTCATTTGGCCTCAACTCCTGATCTGCAAGATCTATTCTCCTGTAATTTAAGGGACTGTCGCCTTCTTCCTGGCAGGCAGGCAAAGTAACAAAAAGGATAACAGCAAAGGTGAAAAATACCGGCCAACTAATAATGTACTGTAATTGTTTCTTCATGAAATCTTAGTCTGGATAAATGATTTGTTGATACCAAGACGGTAAGCACTGGCATAACGCTACTTTGCCCATGTTTTTTATCTGTCCATAAAACCCGTCATTTTTCTTTCAAAATTCAAAAACAATCGAAAATATTTTTCAATAATATTCTCAGTCAAATCTCGCTGTTGGTTTTCAGGGTAAAGAGGGTCATACTTTATTCTTTCAATAATCATGTCCAACCAAGCCTTTCCATCGTCAATCAAATCTCCATTGAAAGCTTCTACTGTCGTATCTCGAGGGCCTTCAGGATAATTATGGCCCATTTTTCGAAAATATTCTTTCATTGTTTTCAATGCCAGTTCATGCGTAAATTCAAAAGCTCGTATGATCCTCACTTGGCTTTTATCATCTAACTGTTCCATTTTTTTGGAGCCAATCAAAAGATTGAGTTCTTCCAGGGCTTCCTGAAAGTCCAAAAAGCATGTTTCGCAGGTTATAGGAATGTTTTTCATCATTTTGAGTTGTGGTTTCAGGATTTCCTATCGGATACTATATGATTGCATAAACGGTTGTCCACTGGGGGCAACACCTTCTAACCTCAATCTTCCACTGAAATTTTCTAAGTATTTTCCTACTGCTTCAGGGTTTTTTGCAGGTTCACCATTTATCTGGGTAAGTACAAAGCCATTATTGAGCCCTAGGTCTCTTAGAAAACCCCTTGTCATTCCTGAAATTTTGATGCCATGTTCAATTCCTAATCGATCCCTTTCAATGGCATTGATTGCCTCAAGTCTGGCACCCAATAAGTTAGATGCGAAAAACTCCCTTTGGATTACGCCTGTTCCACCTTCAAGGTTTTGAAGCGTCAATTCAGCTGTTTTGGATTCATTCTTCCTTTGAAATTCAATCCGTATTCTGTTTCCGGGGTAGTAATAAGACAAAATCTCTTCAAAACTTCCTTTTCCGGTAATATTTACCCCTTCGATTTTGGTGATCACATCATTACGCTTTAATCCTGCTTTTTCTGCTGCCCCATTGCGGATTACATGGGTAACAATTACTCCATCCAGGCTAAAAAGCTTCATTTCCTCCGCCAATTCGGGAGTGATCTCCACCACATCAATCCCTGGTATGGCTTTTTGGACTTCTCCATACTTGATCAGATCGTTGGATACTTTCATGGCGATATCCACAGGGACAGCAAATCCATAGCCTGTGTAGGAACCGGTTCTGGATAAAATTGCTGTATTGATGCCGACAAGTTCTCCTTTTATGTTTACAAGCGCCCCACCGGAATTTCCAGGATTGATAGGTGCATCAGTCTGAATAAAGGATTCTAACGGAAACTCACCACCCAAAATGTTTATTTGACGTTCTTTTGCAGAAACTATGCCTGCTGTTACGGTAGAAGTCAGGTTAAATGGATTTCCTACTGCGATTACCCATTCTCCAATTCTCAATTCTCTGCTGCTACCAAGCTGTATTGCCGGCAGATTATCTGCCTCCACTTTAAGTACAGCGATATCGGTATTTTTATCTGTTCCGACTAATTTCGCCGGATAAGTTCTTCTCTGGTGTACCACCTCAATGGTCTCAGCACGGTCAATCACGTGGTTGTTGGTTATAATGTAACCATCTTTACTAATGATAACGCCTGATCCTGTGCTTACTCTTTGAGTAGGTCCAGTCCCAAAGAAATAATCAAAAATACTGTATCTTCTTTGGTCAGTTCCTGAGAAATTTTTAATAAAAACCACAGAGGGGGTGCTTTTTTCAGAGGCCTCTACAAATGAAAAAGGCATGCTGGCAATAGCTGGTGTATCTTTGTAAGCATCGAAGGTTACCTGATAGTTGGACCTTTCATCATCCAATGACAGGTTGAAAGGAGCGCTCTCTGTTTTAAAGATAAACTCCTGGTAAGCCCAGGCCCCCGCTAGTCCTGCGCAAAAAGCCACCAAGATAATTTTTAGATTTTTCACCATATCCTGCATAACGAAATTTCAGTTTTTAGGTTAATTCAGTCTAAGAAATTCTATGCTTTACAATATAAATATTTACCTGCCAAATATAATGCCTTTTCAAAAAGACTAAAAAATTACAAGGAAGAAAGACAATTCCGTGTAATTTTGTCATAATTATAGGGTGAAGAAAGCGATTTATCCCCTTTAACAAGTAACTTATTTCATGTCAAAGAAAAAACATGTAGCCATTCTAGGCGCCACAGGAAGTATAGGGACCCAAACATTGGAAGTGATTAAATCACATCCTGATAAATTTCAAGTCGAGGTATTGACTGCTCAGAATAATGCAGATTTATTGATACAGCAGGCACTGGAATTTCAACCAAACTGCGTAGTTATTGC
This sequence comes from Cecembia sp., assembly GCF_007126775.1. Lineage (GTDB taxonomy): Bacteria > Bacteroidota > Bacteroidia > Cytophagales > Cyclobacteriaceae > Cecembia. The sequence goes on from NZ_SLAP01000028.1 coordinate 23,737, forward strand.
CAACGAGACCCTTTACGAAAAAGTGAAAAAGGCTTTAATCCCAGCAGATATCAAGGTTTTTGCGGGGGATAAGGCCTTAGCACAAGTGGTAGAGATGGAAAATATTGATGTGGTTTTGACCGCCTTGGTAGGTTATTCAGGACTCTTGCCAACCATCAAAGCCATTGAAGCAGGGAAGCATATCGCATTGGCCAACAAGGAAACTTTGGTGGTGGCCGGAGAGCTGATCACTTCCATGGCAAGGGAAAAAGGAGTCAATATTTATCCGGTGGATTCTGAACATTCTGCGATTTTTCAATGCTTGGTTGGTGAGTTTCACAACCCTATAGAAAAATTAATTCTTACAGCATCAGGAGGACCATTTAGGGGGAAGTCTAAGAATTTTTTACAAAATGTGACCAAAGAGCAAGCCTTGAAACATCCCAATTGGGATATGGGAGCCAAAATCACCATTGACTCGGCATCACTGATGAATAAAGGGCTTGAAGTTATTGAGGCCAAATGGCTTTTTGGAGTAAGACAGAATCAGATTGAGGTGGTCGTCCACCCCCAGTCCATCATTCATTCCTTGATTCAGTTTGAAGACGGCTCGATCAAAGCCCAACTCGGTCTTCCAGATATGCGTATACCTATACAGTTTGCTTTAAGTTATCCCGATAGATTCAAATCCGATTTTCCTAGATTTGAATTTGTAAATTACCCAAATCTGACATTTGAGCAACCGGATATAGAGACTTTCCGTAATTTGAAGTTGGCTTTCGAAGCACTAGAGCAGGGAGGAAATGCACCTTGCGTATTAAATGCAGCAAATGAAATTGCTGTGGCCGCATTTTTGCGGGATGAAGTTGGTTTTCTTGAAATGTCCGATTTAATAGAAGAGACTATGCAGAAGGCCAACTTTGTCAGTCAACCCACTTTGGCTGATTATATAGAATCGGACAAAATGTCCAGAATGATAACAAGACAATTAATTAAGAGTAAAGTATAATGGATACACTGATTATGGCGGCCCAGTTGCTGCTTGGGCTTTCAATATTGGTCGGCTTACATGAATTAGGCCACTTATTGACAGCCAAAATGTTTGGAATGCGTGTAGAGAAATTTTCTATCGGCTTTCCTCCAAAAATTGCAGGATTCAAATGGGGAGAAACAGAGTATTCCATAGGTGCTATACCTTTGGGAGGGTTTGTGAAAATCTCCGGAATGGTAGATGAATCCATGGATACGGAGCAGATGAGTGCTGAGCCCCAACCTTGGGAGTTCCGATCCAAACCAGCATGGCAACGGCTGATTGTAATGCTTGGGGGCATTATAGTAAATGTTATTACAGGAATTGTGATATTCGTTGTTCTGGTGTACCAAAAAGGGGAGACTTACTATTCCCGCGATCAGGTCATTGAACATGGTATTGTAGCCTATGATATCGGCAGTATGATCGGTTTCAAAGATGGAGATAAGGTATTGGATATTAATGGAACCCCATACAGGAGCATCAATGATCTGAGTTCGGGAGAAGCATTGTTGAGCAGTGAGGGTTTTTATACTGTAGAAAGGGATGGCGAGATTGTAAGAATAGATATTCCCAGAGGCTTTATCAATTCTTTTTCAAATGAGGAAAGCATGATGCGGTTTATTAGTATCCGTTCTCCATTTGAAATTGGGGAAATTATGCCTAATAGTCCTGCATCCAATGCAGGATTACAACCCTTAGATAAAATCACTGCAGTCAATGAACGCCAAATTCAATATTTCAATGAACTTCAGGCAGCCTTGGCCGATGCCAAAGGAGAAGAAGTACGGATATTGGTGGATAGAAGCGGCCAAAAATTAGAAAAGACAGCGCAGGTTAGCAGCGAAGGTACCATTGGTATTGCCATCAATCCCTTGATAGAACCTGTGGTGCAAAAATATGGTATAGGTCAATCTATCGTCAAAGGCACTGAAAGGGCTTTTGGGGTAGTTATAATCAATGCCAAGGCCCTTGGGAAAATGTTTACTGGAGAGGTTTCGGCCAAAAATGTATCGGGTCCGATCGGGATGGCCAAAATATATGGCAGTCGCTGGGACTGGGTGAAGTTTTGGAGTATTACAGGACTGATATCTATGATTTTGGCTTTTATGAACTTATTACCGATCCCAGCCTTAGATGGAGGACACGTGATGTTTTTATTATACGAAATGGTCTCTGGCCAAGCTCCCTCTGACCGCTTCCTTGAAAATGCACAAAAAGTGGGTATGGTAGTCCTATTGGCCTTGATGGTTTTTGCAATAGGTAATGATATATTGAAAATTTTCACCACATAAATAAAATTTTCTACCTGATAATCAATATATTATATAAGGATAAGCTTTAGGTGGCTTATCCTTATTTTTTTTATTCAGTTTTTTATCTACAATTGTCTACTTTCTTAGTAATGAAAGGATTTTAAGTCCTAAAAACTTCCTGATTCATTTCATTTTTTGAAGGTATTTTGTACTGCCTTTTTAGGCATATCATATCATTTAAAACTATTTTATTGATTTATTAGAGATAAGTTTTCTTTACTTATGAAACGCTGTTTTCTCATCTGCTGGTCAGGGATTGTCTGGCTGATGGTATTGACAGGCTCAGTGAGAGCCCAGGATGTTAAGCGTGATTTTGTGATCCTTTCTTCAGGACAGCAAGTCTACGGTCAGGTTGTTAGGGATTTTGATTACAGCCAGTATGTTACCATTAATTTCATCAATACTTCAGGCGAGAAATTTATTTTTCAGCCTGAGGATATTCAAGGATTTGGTCTGGATAATGGGAGGATTTTTTTCAGCAAGGTTTTGCCGGGAAACCAGGAGAAGGTCTTTGTTCAACAATTGTTAACTGGATCCCTAAGTCTTTTAAGCTATAAAGGGGCTTTCTATATCGAAGGGGAAAGGGAAATTACGGAATTGGTTGCAGGATACGAAAACATGGAATACGATAGCCGCACGCTTAAGACTTATAAGAAACCGTTCATTGGTATGCTGAATATCCTTATGGCGGGTACCTGCGGCACGCAACTTTCCAATGCAATCAATCGGACCAACTACTCAGATCAGGATTTTATTGAAATTTTGTCCAAATACCATGTTTGTGAAGGATTGGATTTCAAAGTACATGTAGCACAAATAAAGCGGGTAAGGCTATCTCCTTATTTTGGTGCAGGCTTTACATTGATCCAGACTTCCGTAAATAGCAGGACTCCGGGGAGAAAAGACGTTTTGGAAAAAACAGGGATGCCTTTTTTACTTACAGGAGTAAAAGTCTACCAGTTCAGAAATCTGCCCAAAATCGGTTTTGATCTAGGCTTAGGGATGGCTTTTTCCAACAACAGAATAGATTCGGAATACATCAACCCTGAAGTGAGGTTTACAGGTACAGAAGAATTTAAATTTACATCTGTTTATGTTCCTGTATTTTTCAATTATTCTCTCATCAAACGTGGAGGAATGGAGTCCTATTTTGGTTTGGGGGGATTTTTTAGATTCAACAATACTTCCCCATCCTATGCCATAAGAGACTTGACCACCAATTTTAATGCTGCTACGGTCTTGGAAGAGGGTTCATTTTTAACTTGGAAAAAGACAATGGTGAACCCTGCTGTTAAGTTGGGCACCCATATCAATGCGGATAAGCCTTTAGGCTTTTTGGTCGAATTGCAGATGGAGTATGCCCCCGCTGCATTCAGTGCTGAATTGGGCTTGAACAAAGCCACTTACAATCAGCTGATGGGTTCTTTATTGTTTGCTATTCGATATTAACAGTCACTAAGATGAAAATTCAAGTTAAATTAGCACTAGCTGGTCTACTCATAGTTCTTTTTGCTTGCGATGCAGAAACCTTGGAGCCTAGGAAAAACCCCAGGTTCAGTATTGCCTTTATCCAAAATCTTGATGCCTCAGGGGCACAGTTTTCAGCCAATATTTTTGAATTTGGAAATGAGGAAATCCTGGAATACGGATTTGTGTATGGGAAATCTACTCTACCTAGAATAGATAATGCTGAAATTGTAAGGAGAGAAGGAAAGCCATCAGCTCAATTTGAAATCAAAGCGACACATTCCATGGCTTTTGGTGAAAGGTATCATGTTGCCGCTTTTATGAGAACTGCATCTGGTTATGTTTACTCCGCACCGGTTGAATTTGAAAGTAAAGGTTCTGAGGGTTTTATTTTTCAAAGAATTGAAATTCCAGATCTTTTGTATTTCCGGGATACCATTACTGTTTTTGCCAGTAATCTGAGTAGATCCATTGCCAACTATTCAGTTTCAGTGGAAAGCGAAAGAGCCACAGTGGTAGAGCTTGGTGAAAACTATTTTAAATTCTTACTTCCTGATGGGATTTCATTTGACGAGCGGATAGTCACCGACAAGACTTTTCTTTTTTACTTTTTGATAGCGGATAAATTTTTGCAGGTAGAAGCACCTTTTAATTTCAGAAAACCGGAATTTAGGATTATTCCCGATCAGAAAATCAATTATAATCAACCGGCCTTCATTGAAGGGGATTTCATGGAATCTGCTGGTTTTTTTGAAGTGTATTATGTAGATAACCAGCAAAGAATGGCCCAGCTGAATGGAAACTTCAATTCAAAAATAAGATTGGGTTTTAATCCTTCTACTGTATTCTTTCAAAATAAACCGAGAATTGAAGTGGTTATAAGGGGGGAATCTTACTTTATAGATAATTCATTTGAGCTGAACCCAACCGAGTTTGTTCATGGGCAGGAATTTTCAGTCACGGCTTCTGATTTTATTGTGGCAAAAGTCACCAATAAAAATATCCATAATTTGGGATTCAATTCTATCATTACAGCAGACTTTCAAAGTCCTTTACAGTTGACAGGAGAAGAAATGCTTGCTGATGATGAGCTTGGATTTGTTTTAAATTTGACCGATGGTATTCAACGAAAAAACCGTTTTTATCTTAATAATTTTGGTATGCTTTCGGAAAATTTTATTGAAGTTGAACTCACCAACCCAATTCTTCCCCATACTAGAGTTTCAAGCAGATTTACGAATGCGGTTTTAGAAAATGGATCCAGAGCTGTTTCCTTTGGAAACAGGGGGTATTTTTTTGCAGGAAATGAAGTATTTAAATTTACTCCTGATACACGGGGATTTTCCTTTGTTACCCAAAGTCAGGCAAATAATGTATTTAGTCTTAGCAATCAGTTTGCCTTACTCTCTCCAAATGGGAAAATTTATATGGGTGCGGATAACTTGGTAAGAGACGGGGGAGTAGTTGATTTTTTTGAATTTGACCCTGTGACTGAAAGGATAACCAAACTCCCAAATATACCTACTAGAGCGACTTCGCCTTTAGCTGTCTATGCTACCTCTCAGTTCCTTTATTATGATGGAGGTGTAGTGTTTGTCGAAGGTGTAGGAGGCACTCCATCCAATGAGAGATGGCGCTATGAATTTTCCTCCCAAACTTGGATAAATTTAAACGATGAGAACTTTGAAATGGGAGATGCAATGAGGAAATCCATTACCTATACCCATCAAGGTAAATTGTTCAAGCTCGGAATTGAAGCGGGAAGTTTATCGAATACTGTGCTATTTGAGTTCAACCAAAACACTCAAAATTGGGTTAAAATTACCGGTCTTAATTTACCTGGAATTCCCGTTTCCAATGAGTTGTTCGTGATTGGAAATGAAGCATTTGCATTTTACCGCTCAGGGATTTATAGCTTTAATCTTTTGAATTATGAGGTTACAGCTTATTCTTCCGGTCAGTTTGATAATGTTTTGCTTTCTGTAGGGGTTGGAGGCCGAATATACTATTATAATTGGGGGGAATTTATTAATGAGATTGATCCTGCATTTTTTTAAGGATAGGTCTATGGCAATTTTGCACCCACAATATGTAAAAAGCTGTCTCTTTGGATTGATTTTATGTACCCATAGTTTTTTGGTTTCCACTTGGTTCTCTTGGGCTTTTCTGTCCATTGAGAAAATTTACAAATATGTTCCAAGGGAAACAGTTAAAAAAACTGGTCCGGTATATTTCAAGTATTGAATGCTTACCTGCCAATTTGTACATTTTCAAACATTGGCATAAGCATTGATTTTATTAGGAGAACCTTCTTAAATTGAGGGTTCTTTTATATTTTGATACAAACATGACAATACGACTGTCATTATGTCCTTTATGAATAGATACCAAAACCAATTATTCCAATCATTGATGACGGGAGATTACGCCGCTGAAGGAGACTTGATCCAATTGATCACTGACGATGAAGAGGAGGGGCTTTCCCAAAGTGAAAATTATTCCGAAGAAATACCTATTCTTTCTGTCCGCAATACAGTTTTATTTCCAGGAGTGGTCATTCCAATTACCGTAGGAAGGCAAAGGTCCATCAAGCTGGTAAAGAAAGCGCAAAAAGGAGACAAGCTCATCGGGGTTTGTGCCCAGGTCAATCCCCAAAATGACGACCCATCTTGGGAAGATATTTACCATGTGGGTACCTTGGCAAAAATCATCAAAATGATAGTCCTTCCAGACGGGAATACCACGATTATTATTCAAGGGAAAAAACGTTTTCAAATAACTGAAACTGTTTCAGAAGACCCTTATTTCATGGCAAAAGTGGCCTATTTGGAGGAGAATTTTCCTAAAAATTCGAAAAAAATCCAGGCTTTAGAAGAATCATTGAAAGATGCTGCAGTCAAAATTTTAGACCTTAATCCGGAGATCCCCAGAGAGGCCCAAGTTGCTTTAGATAATATTGACAATACCCCATTTCTTACCCATTTTCTCTCCTCTAACATCAATGCACCGGTAGAGGCCAAACAAAAATTATTGGAAATTAATGATGGAGTGGAAAGGGCGACCTTGCTTTTGGAGTTTATGATGAAGGATATTCAAATGCTTGAACTCAAAAGTGAAATCCAGAAAAAGGTGCATACCGATATTGATCAGCAGCAGCGAGATTACTTCCTCAGACAGCAGATGAAAGTTCTTCAGACCGAATTGGGTGAAGAAGGGCCTGAAAAAGAAGTTGAAGAATTAAGGATTAAAGGAGCGAAGAAAAAATGGCCCGAAGCCGTTGCCAAACATTTTCAAAAGGAATTGGATAAAATTCTGCGGATCAACCCCTCTGCAGCAGAATATCCCATCGCACTCAATTATGCCGAGACTTTGGTGGAATTGCCCTGGAATGAATTCACAAAGGATAATTTTGACCTGAAAAGGGCAAAAGATGTCCTTGATAAGGACCACCATGGATTGGTCAAAGTAAAGGAAAGAATCATCGAATACCTTGCTGTATTGAAATTGAAAAACGACCTTAAAGGTCCCATCCTTTGCTTATACGGACCTCCGGGAGTTGGAAAAACCTCACTGGGTAAATCTGTTGCCACTGCATTGGGAAGGAAGTACATCAGGATGTCGCTTGGTGGGGTGCACGACGAGGCAGAAATACGTGGACACAGAAAGACTTATGTGGGCGCTATGCCCGGTAAGATCATTCAAAACATGAAAAAGGTGAAAACCTCTAATCCTGTTTATGTTCTGGATGAGATAGATAAATTGAGTTCGGATTTTAGAGGAGATCCTTCTTCAGCATTTCTGGAGGTATTGGACCCTGAGCAAAACAGTACCTTTGTGGATAACTACCTGGAGGTAGAATATGACCTGTCTAAGGTGTTGTTTATTGCGACGGCCAATTCTTTGGATACCATACAGCCCGCTCTGCGTGATAGGATGGAAATCATTGAAGTGACAGGCTATACCATGGAGGAAAAAGTGGAAATAGCCAAAAAACACCTTATTCCTAAACAGAGAAAAGAACATGGTGTTAAAGGAACTCAAGTGAGTTTTGATAAAGCAGCCATTGTTAAAATCATAGAAGACTATACCCGGGAATCAGGAGTCAGAAGTCTGGAGCGGGCGATTGGTAAAGTAATCAGAAATGTAGCCAAATCCATTGCGATGGAAGAAGCATATGAGAAAAAAATCACTACCAAAGTTGTAAGAAAAATACTTGGAGGGGAGATTTTCGATAAAGAGATTTACCAGGACAATAGTATCGCGGGAGTGGTTACAGGCCTTGCCTGGACTTCTGTTGGTGGCGAAATTCTTTTTGTAGAAGCTTCTTTGAGCAAGGGGAAAGGAAAACTTACCCTTTCCGGTCAATTGGGAGATATAATGAAGGAATCTGCCGTTACAGCACTCTCTTACTTGAAATCCAAAGCCGAAAAGTTGGGAATAGATTACCGCATATTTGACCATTATGACCTTCATGTCCATGTGCCTGCAGGAGCGGTTCCAAAGGACGGCCCATCAGCTGGCATTACTATGTTAACGGCCATGGCTTCCATATTTACACAAAGAAAAGTCAGAACCAAAGTAGCCATGACTGGGGAAATAACCCTAAGAGGTAAAGTTATGCCGGTAGGAGGGATCAAAGAAAAAATCCTCGCCGCTAAGCGGGCAGGGATAAAGGATATTATTCTTTGTGAGAAAAATAAAAGGGATATAGAGGAAGTCGATCAGGAATACATCAAGGGTGTTAATTTTCACTTTGTAGATAAAGTTGAGGAAGTTTTGGAAATAGCCCTGCTGAAAGCTAAAGTTGATGATCCCATGAACTTTACTTTTCCTAAAGAGGCCCACAAGGGAATGGATAACTAAATCGTTTGGATTTTATCCAGTTAATCTAATTAATCAAACTTTGGATTTTGACATAACCTTAGTCCATTGGCTCAGTTAATAAAATACGGCATTCTTTACTCCTGAATGCTACACTCAATTAAGAAAATAATGAGAAACGATATTCAACATTTGACACCAAGGCAGATTGTAGCTGAACTGGATAAATATATTATCGGTCAGCATGATGCCAAAAGAAATGTAGCAATTGCACTCCGTAATCGTATCCGTAGGATGAATGTTAAAAGCGATATTCAAAAGGATATCGTGCCTAATAATATCCTGATGATTGGTTCGACAGGGGTAGGGAAAACCGAAATAGCAAGAAGGTTGGCAAAGATAGCGAATGCACCATTTACCAAAGTGGAGGCCTCTAAATTTACTGAAGTGGGGTATGTTGGCCGTGATGTGGAAAGTATGGTCAGAGACTTGGTAGAACAAGCCGTCCATCTGGTAAGGGATCAAAAAAATGAAGCGGTCAAAGAAAAGGCTTCGGAATCTGTCGAAGAAATTATCCTTGACATTTTAATCCCACCGGTGAAATCTGCTGGGTTTGTAAGACAGGGCACTTCTATTTCTACTGATTTTAATCCCGATCAGGCTTCTGAAGAAGAGTTGAATGAGCGAACTAGAGATCGGTTTAGAGAAAAGCTGAAGAATGGGGAACTGGAAGAAAGGAAGATTGAGATCAACGTCAAGCAAAGTCCGCCTGTGGGGGTAGGTATGATAGGGAATGGGATGATGGATGATGCCAGTATGGCAGGTATTCAGGATATGATTTCCGGTATGATGCCCAAGCGTACCAAGAAAAGGAAAGTAAGTATTGCCGAAGCCAGAAAAATTTTGATGGAAGAGGAAACCAGCAAGCTGATTGATTTTGATGAGGTCAAAGAAGAAGCTATCAGACTAGCAGAAAATAATGGCATTATCTTTATTGATGAGATTGATAAAATTGCATCTAAAAGTGGCAAAGGAAGTGGTGGCCCTGATGTAAGTCGTGAAGGAGTCCAAAGGGATTTGCTTCCGATTGTGGAAGGCAGTAGTGTCAATACCAAATATGGGATTATCAACACCGACCATGTACTGTTTATTGCTGCGGGTGCCTTTCATGTCAGCAAACCATCTGATCTAATCCCTGAACTTCAGGGACGCTTTCCAATAAGGGTGGAACTCAGTTCATTGACCGAAGATGATTTTTATAGGATATTGAAGGAACCCAAAAATGCGTTGACAAAGCAATATCAGGCATTGTTTGAAGCGGAAGAAGTGTATTTAGATTTCAATGATGAGGCCATCAGGGAAATAGCAAGATTGGCTTTCAAAATCAATGAGGAAGTGGAAAATATTGGTGCGAGGAGATTACACACGGTGGTCAGTCATTTGTTAAATGACTTTCTTTTTGATGTTCCTGATACTATTGAAGCCAATTCCAAAATCATGATTACCAAGGAAATGGTAGCTGAGCGATTGAGCAGTTTGGTGCAAAATAGGGATCTGTCGCAGTATATATTGTAGAAGCGAGAGATAAGAGACAAGAGGCAAGAAACAAATATTTAAGGAAGTTGGGAGGAGAAACCGCCTGACCATCGGGCAGGTTTCGGGAATTACAACAATGATGATAAAAATTCCCCTTGTGCTTGCATAGAAGTGCTAGCACAAGGAATTTTTATTTCATTGGGGAAAAGGGCAAGGGTGTAAGATATTCTGACTCGACTTTCTGTACAATTGGTCCGGTTTCTTCGGATTTGTCCCTTACCATCACCCATACAGGGTCTTCGCGGAACTTGTCAAAAGATTTTTTGGCTGCTTTCTCATTTTTATGGGCAAGCAAATATACCAATCTGGGTTGCCCCCCATCTTTTTCCACGGTATACCAATACATCACATTTGTCATCCCCTGCTTCTGGAAAAGTTCTCTGGTGTAGTCTCTGAATCGCGCATTGATGGCATCCACCCTCCCAGGATGCATGTAATAAGTTCGTAGTTCAAATATTCTCTTCCCTTCATTTTGCCAACGGATGATCTCAGGGTTTAATTCTTGGGCAATTTCCATAAAAACCTGATTGACATTGGCTACTAAGGGGCCATTGGCCTCAGAGGCTTTATAGGCAGCCTGCCATTCTGGATCGTTGATAAACTTATTCCACAATAGGTCTCTGGAGGCTTGGTCTGGATAGGCCAAGATGAAGGTTAATGTGTTATTTTTTTGGTCTGTTGGAATAAAGTAGGCTACGTTTTCAATTCCATTTTTCTCAAATAATTTCAAGGTATGGTCCTGAAAGCGCTTAATCAGTTCATTCCGCTTTTCTTCGTGAGCAGTATAGGTTCTCATCTCGTAATATCGCGTATCCTGAGCTGAGGCAACTTGCCAGATAATAAGGTAAGTTAAGAAGGAGAAGAGTAGGTTTTTCATAGATTTTAGGTTTTGTTAATGGATGCTTTTTTTCTCCACCCGACAAATGCAGAAACTGACATGACAATAGCTACAATCAATAAGCCAAAAGTTTCCCTTGCTTCTTCAGATTCTTGGGTTTTCATACTTAGGTCTTTATGCTCAAGTTCAAATCCTATCCAGTCCCATACAGAATCAGGGAAAAAATAAACAGCTCCAATGATACAGGCAATTATGCCAATACTTAGTGGGATAAGTGGGTGTTTTCCCTTGAAAGCCAATGCAGAAAATAAAGCCGCTGCAACATAAACAGATACCCATATTTCCGGGTCAGGATCATTGAGTTGCCAATAGGCAAATAAAAGGAAGGCAAGAAACCAAAAGGCAAAGAAATATTTTGTAAAGGTTTTCATAGCTTAGGAGTTAATGCTATGAAAGTATGAAATTCTTGAAGGACTGGCAAGCTTTGTTTGTTTATGGGTTTGTAAATGAAAATGAAATCCTTAAGAAATTTTAACTTTGTGCAATAGGAAATCAGGGCTTTTGATAAAGATTATAATGGGAGAAGAAATCATCATAAATCCAACTATAGAAGTAGAAGAGGATTTGGTGCAAAAAGCCAAAGAACATGTCAATATTGAAAGGCAGGTGATTGTCCATGTTGTGTTGAGGACCAATATTGCATGGTGGCAATTGCGCATTTGGCCCAGTACTTTTTTGATTCCCAAAGAAGGTGGAGGTAAATCCAAATTACTAAATGCGGATAAAATCCCTTTTTACCCTCAATGGCTGCATATTTTTGGATCAAGCCATCGCTTTACATTGATTTTTGAAGCCTTGCCACAAGACTGCTCCGTTTTTGACCTGATCGAAGAGATTCCTCAACAAGGCGGCTTTGAAGCCAAAGGAATCCAAAGGAATCAAAGTGATGTTTACCATGTAGAGATAAGAGACTGAATGTTTAAGTCTTTTAGGGTGCTTTATTTTTATAGGATAACAGAAATTACTTGATTTAAATGAAAATGCCTTGCTTTTTTCAGACTAATGAGTAAATTTGGTTTATAAAATAAACTACTTTATAAATATGAAAAAGATACATTTGACAATCATTTTATTTCTGGCCTACGGCATGGTTTCAGCACAGGAATCCAGTAAGGAGGCGATTGGAAAGCTCAGCTTTTTAGTGGGTAATTGGGAAGGGGAAGCCAAGGCAGCAACTGGTCCTGGTGAAATCCAACTTATCAATCAGCATGAAAGTGTTGCTGTTAAATTGGGAGGCCGCATGCTGATGATAGAAGGTAAGGGGTACCAGAATGGGGATCTGGTTTTTAATGCCATTGGATTGGTTACATTTGATGAAGGTAACCAAAAATATGAAATGCAAAGTTGGCTGGCTACAGGTGAGACGACTAAGGCTTACTTTGAAGAGAGGGGAGACAAAAAATTCGAATGGGGTTTTCCCTTACCAAATGGGCAGGTTCGGTATTTAATAAGTCTCGACGAGGAGGGGAGATGGAAGGAAAAAGGAGAATTTTCTCCTGATGGGAATACTTGGTATCCAAGTTTTGAAATGCTATTAACCAAAAAAGCAGACTAATGAAAGCGGAAAAGCATTGGGATGAATCAGAAAGCATCCAATTGATCAGATCAATGATCGAAGCCTCGAAATACCAGGTGGCTGATGAGAAATTCCTTTATTTACTTTGGGGCTATGGCGTGGTGGTTGCTGGATTAAGCCACTATTACCTTCAATTTTTAACAGGATATGAATACCCGTATTTAGTTTGGCTATTGATGCCTATTTTAGGGGTTATTCATTTTTTTTACCTCAATAAAAAAACACAGTCAGTCCAATCAAACACTTGGATTTATAGGGTTTTATCGGGCATTTGGGTAGGAATGCTCTTTGCTATTTTAGCAGTAGTAGCCGGAGGATTTGGTATAGGTTGGGGAAAAGTTTACCCAGTATTTATGCTTTTGTATGGTACGTCGGCCTTTGCTACAGGTACTGCCCTGGAATTTAAATGGCTGATGTTAGGTGGTTTGTTAAGTATAATTTTAGGTGCAATTGCTTTCTTTTTTGTATTTCAATTTCAATTGCTTTTACTTGTATTGGCTGTATTGGTGAGTTTTGTTTTGCCAGCCCATATGATGAGAAAAAATTAATGGAGTTTAATGAATTAGATCCTCTTTTGCATAATCAATTAAGGTTAGCAGTCATGTCTATTCTGTTGGCAAAAGGGGAAGCTGAATTTAATTTTATAAAAGAAAAATCAGGAGCAACAGCAGGAAATTTGAGTGCTCAAATTTCGAAGCTGAAGAATGCCGGCTACCTTGAAGTGAATAAAAGTTTTAAGAATAATTATCCTTTAACCACATGCAAAATTACTGATCAAGGGATTTTGGCTTTCGAGAGATATGTTGATGCTTTACAGAGCTACATTAAAAAGGATAATTGAGATAAAAAATACAAAAAAAGTCTTTAGTTTAAGGGAGTTTGAATACTTCTGTCAACGCTTTGCTGACAGGGGAATCATCAGGATTTGTTTCCATGATATCGGCCATATATTTCCACCATTTTTGCACAATAGGGTGTTTTCCCAATTCTTGGGAATTTTGTTCGCCATCCACTTTTTGAAAGGCGAATAGGGTGTGTGTTTCCAAGTCCAGAAAAATATGGTACTCTAAGATCGCTGAATCTAAAAGCAGTTGTTTGAGTTCTGGCCAGATGGAATCATGGCGTCTTTGGTACTCTTCCTCCATTCCAGGAAGGATTTTCATTTTAAAGGCGAAAGTTTTTATGGGCATTATGGGTTTCTTTTATTCCAGTTTTTGTGCTCCTCGGGGATTTCAGAGGCAGGTTCGGTCTGAAGTCCTAGTTGCTCAAATAGCTCCTTAAAGAATTCATATTTATCGTCGGGAATCCTTACAGTTACTTCTCTCATCTCGATAGTCTTTTTTAAACAATATACGGATAATTGGGGAATAGGAAGGAATGTTTAGAAGGATTGATTTCTTGTTAGCCTGTTTTTGTTCTTATGAAAAAGAGGTTAACTGATAATAAGAAACAGTCTCTCCTTCTTACTCCGATCCTGACAGCTTTACGGGAGAGTAGTCTCCCAAGGCAATGAAGAAAGTATTACAGGATTTCTCCTTAAGGTCGAAATGAACAAGGGGAATTCAATGCCAATAACAGACCAGCAAAACAAGGAAGGTGTCAATTTATACAACTTTCAAGCGAAGCAAGTAAACGCTTTAATCCAACCCCTTAATGACAATCCTTAATTCCTTAACTGCTTAATGTTTCAAATTTCCCCGAAATCCGTCTTTCGCCCTCTCACTTTATCTAGCCTTCTACCTAAAGTTAGGTAAGCTCAATTCTTGCCTCTTGTCTCTACTTCAACACCACCCTCAAACTCTTCGCCCCATGAGCTCCGATCACCAAAGATTGCTCAATGTCTGCAGTTTTGGATGGTCCGGCAATAAAAAGTCCAAAACCTGAATGCTGGGCTCCAATTCTTTGATAAGCTTCATGCATGTTGGAAACCAAGGCTTTTTCCTCTAATACAATCACCAAATGCTCGGTGATAAAGGGTAAAGCCCTTAAGCCCAAGTTTTCATCGGTCAACCAGATTGCCCCGTTTTCTGCTACCCCAAATTCACCTTGAATGATGGCTACTTCCAACTCATTTAATTCATGGGCGTCAGAAGGTAAAGGCTGAGTCGAAAGGCTCTCCATTCCCTTAGCCAGGTTGAGAATCTTTTCAAAACGGTTGATGGCTATAAAATCCTTCAATTCGGACTCAGTGATTACTTCCCCCTTATTGGCCTGAATGGATAGTATAAAGGCTGCTTTATGATCCATAGGAAATCCAAATGAAGGTATTTCAGGAAGCGGGCTATCCTCCCTAGGAATAGCCTTGATTTTAGCCAAAATGTTTTCTCTGCTGCTCATTACCTGTTCTTTTTGTACCAATCTTTGAAAGTTTCTTTTGGCGATTCAGGCAGGTCTCTTTGCTTACCCCAGGTGTTCAGGCCTGAATAAGTAATGCTGTCAGGTAGGATTTTCAAGGCGCCCCGCATCATGGAACCTGTCACTTTATAAGCAAAAGGAACTGCAAAAATCCCATTGGCGATTTTCATGGAAATGCTTTTCGCATTGGTCCCTTGGGCTTTGGTGATTTCCTGCCTCCATTCGTAGAGTTGCTCATGGATATTGATCTTTACCGGACAAACATCCGTGCAGGAACCACAAAGGGTAGAGGCAAAAGGAAGAGTGCTGTATTTTTTCACATCCAAGCCTGGTGACAGGATAGAGCCGATGGGTCCGGGAACTACCGAGCCATAACTGTAGCCACCACTTCTTCTATAAATGGGACAGGTGTTCATGCAGGCGCCGCAACGGATGCATTTCAAAGAGTTTTTGAATTTCTCCCTTGCTAATTGATCCGTACGGCCATTATCTACCAAAACAATATGGATCTCCTTACCCTGAGCCGGGGAGCGGAAATGTGAATTGTAATTGGTAATGGGTTGCCCGGTAGCAGAGCGGGCCAACAACCTGAGGAATACCCCCAAATCCTTTCTTCTGGGAATGATTTTCTCAATGCCCATACAGGCGATGTGTACATCGGCCAAATGCACGCCCATATCGGCATTGCCTTCATTGGTACAGACCACAAATTCACCTGTTTCTGCCACTCCAAAATTTACGCCGGTTATGGCTACTTTGGCGCCCAAAAACTTTTCCCTCAAATGCAAACGGGCTGCATGGGTGAGGTAAGCCGGATCTTCATTCCCTTTTTCGGTATGCAGTTTTTCATGGAAAAGCTCAGAGATATCCCTTTTCTTCAAATGGATGGCAGGCAGCACGATATGGCTGGGCGGTTGATTTAAGAACTGCACAATCCGCTCTCCCAAATCCGTATCCACCACTTCCACTCCGTTATTTTCCAAGAAGGGGTTAAGATGACATTCCTCGGTGAGGATGGATTTGCTTTTGACGATGGCTTTGCAATGGTGTTTTTGAAGGATGCTCAGTACAATCTGGTTGTGCTCTTCTGCATCCTTGGCCCAATGCACCTGTATGCCATTGGCTCTAGCCTTTTCTTCAAATTGGATAAGGTATTGGTCCAGATTGGCCAGTACATTGTCTTTGATCTGGGAAGCCAATTCCCTTAATTGTTCCCATTCAGGGATGGTCTTGCTGATAGTGTCACGCTTGTCCCGTACAAACCACAGGGTTTCGTCATGCCATTTGGCTTTGGCAGCGTCCTGTAAAAATTCCGATGCTTTGGTTGGATGGCTCATGAGATGGCTTGGTTTAGGATTTCTGCGATATGCATAAATTTCAATGGCTGCTTATTCCTCTTGGCAATTCCCTCCAAATGCATGATACAGGACATATCTCCCCCGCTGAGGATTTCCACACCCTGAGCTAAATGATCCTGCAAGCGGTCTTTGCCCATCTGAACCGACAAGGCTTCTTCTGTAACAGCGAAGGTTCCACCGAATCCGCAGCATTCATCTTTTCGGTTC
>NZ_SLAP01000049.1 GCF_007126775.1 Cecembia sp.
CCTTCCTGATCACCGGGTAAAAATGCACCAGCTGGATTGTAGACTAAATTGAGTGTAAGCCCTGAGTTTTCTAGACCATAGCCCACTTCGTTTAGCATTTTGAGTACTTTGATAGACTTTTCAAAAACCCCATCACCCCGCTGTGCATCCGTTTTCATGGCAGTAAAATATGGAAGCGAAGAAACTACCTCAATTTTGTGTTTTTTGAAAAATTCAGGTAAATCATAGAATTTGGGATTGGCTAAGATAATCGTCAGGTTACAGCGTACAATAATCTTTGCCTGGGGTTTAATTTTTCGGATTTCCTCTACCAGCCATCTGAACTCCGGATTCATTTCCGGAGCCCCTCCTGTCAGGTCTATTGTGTTTATATCCTGTTGGCGGAGAACCTCGAGACATTTCATCATGGTTTCTTTGTTCATGATTTCCTTTCTGTCCGGACCTGCATCCACATGGCAGTGTTTACAAACTTGATTGCACATCTTGCCCAAATTGAGTTGTAGGATTTCAATTTGTGTAGGTTTAAGGGGGAAAAGCCCCGATTCGGCCAGTTTTTCTGAGAATGGGATACCCGTTTCTGGGGATTCCAGTAAGTCTAATTCATATCTGCTGTCCGAAAGGGGGTGATTTTGGGCTTTTAATGATTTCATTACATGGAGATTTCTTTGACTTTATTCATCATTTGTGTGCTGTGAACCAATGAGGCACCTCCTCTAATGGCGGCGGCCACATGAACAGCCTCCATCATTTGCTCTTCATCACAACCTTTCTCCATGCTGTCCACGGTATAGGCATCAATGCAATAGGGACATTGTATGGCGTGTGCCACCGCGAGTGCGATGAGAGATTTTTCTCTCGTTGTCAGTGCTCCTTCTTTGAATACTTCTCCATAATAATCGAAAAATTTATCAGCCATTGATTTTTGGAATTCCCCGATCTTGCCGAATTTTTTTAGATCTTCCGGATCATAATAAGTTTTCATATGGATTTTTATTGGTTTAGGTTTATGCTTTAAATTCCAAGATAATGAAAATGTTTACATTTTAGCCTGACAAAAATCTGTGATTAGGCTACTAATTGTCTTTTCCAAATGTTTTATTCCTCTGTAAATAGGCAATAATCAAAGCATTAGCTTTGGAGATTTTGGATATTTATCGCAATTTTACATTATTATGAAGTCATGAATTTTTAATTCCTTTATTTAGGGCTTGACCAAGTCCTTTGATTTGAAATCAATCATCCACATTGATCAAATAAACCATGACTTTCAAGAATTTCCTTCGACATTTTAAAAGGGCAGTGGCAGGTCTGGAAGCTGATTTTACAAATATCAGCATAAGGAAGGCTATCTTTTACCTCTCCGTTCCCATGATTCTGGAAATGGTTATGGAATCTTTATTTGCGGTAGTGGATATATTTTTTGTAGGCAAACTCGGTGTGTTTGCTGTCGCTACCGTTGGGCTCACCGAGTCTGTATTGACCATTATCTATTCCATTGCTATTGGTTTAAGTATGGCAGCCACAGCCATCGTTGCCCGAAGAATAGGGGAAAAGAAGCCAGCTGCAGCCTCAGCAGCCGCCTTTCAGGCCATTATTGTTTGTTCCTTTTTTGCTATTGCTGTGGCAGCTCTAGGAGTAATATACGCCAAAGATCTCTTGGCTGTGATGGGAGGGGAAGAAGAACTGATTGCCTCAGGATATAAGTATACCCAAATAATTTTTGGCGGAAATGTTTGTGTGATGCTGCTTTTTCTAATCAACGGGATATTCAGGGGTGCGGGGAATGCAGCAGTGGCCATGCGTGCCCTTTGGATAGCCAATGGTTTCAACATGGTACTTGATCCGATTTTAATTTTTGGCTTAGGACCTATTCCTGCCATGGGTTTGGAGGGGGCTGCATGGGCGACCACTACTGGAAGAGGCATTGGCGTGATTTATCAGTTTTACATTCTTTTGAATGGAAAATCCCTCATCAAGTTTCATTGGAACAGTCTAAAGATGAGTGCTAAGACCGTATGGACCATACTGAAAGTAGCATCCGGAGGAATGGGACAGTTTTTAATTGAATCAGCTTCTTGGATCTTTTTGATGCGCATCATTTCTGAGTCCGGGTCTGTTGCTTTGGCAGGATATACCATTGCGGTAAGGTTGATTATTTTTGCACTTTTGCCAGGTTGGGGGTTATCCAATGCGGCAGCTACTTTAGTGGGGCAGAATTTAGGAGCTCTTCAGCCGGGTAGGGCAGAAAGATCGGCATGGTTGGCGGCCCATATAACCGCTGTATTTTTAGGTTTTTGTTCCATTATCTTTATCGCTGGATCTGGATTTTTTATAGGGATTTTCAATGAAGATCAAGGAGTAGTGGAAATTGGGACACTTGGCTTGACCATCATCTGTTTGGGATATGTTTTCTTTGCATATGGCATGGTTATGAGCCAATCTTTGAATGGGGCAGGAGATACCCGCACACCTACCATCATCAACCTTACAGTTTTGTGGGGCTTTCAGATCCCATTGGCTTATCTTTTGGCCAATTATTTTGAAATGGGTGCTGTTGGCGTATTTATAGCCATTGCTATCAGCCATTCCCTTCATGCGGTGGTCAGTACCTTGGTTTTTAAAAGAGGCAGGTGGAAATTGGTACAGGTGTAATAATATTGGGATGTTTTGTTTTTTGATTTTAACTTGGACAAAAAGCGTTTTATGGAATCAATTTGGGTTTGGTTGGGCATTTTGTTGTGTATTTCACAATCGGCCACCTTTTCAGGACTTAATATTGCTTTATTCAGTCTGAGTAGGTTAAGGTTGGAGGTAGCAGCAAATGCGGGTGATGAATTGGCAGCTAAAGTGCTTGCTTTAAGGAGGGATGCTAATTTCACCTTGGCGACCATTCTTTGGGGCAATGTAAGTATCAACGTTTTACTGACTTTATTGGCAGACTCTGTTTTGTTGGGGCTGGCGGCCTTTTTATTTTCAACAGTGGTAATCACCTTTGCAGGAGAGATTTTTCCACAAGCTTATTTTACAAGAAATGCGCTCAGAGTTGGTGCGGCCTTATCCCCTTTATTAAACTTTTACAAGTTGCTCCTTTGGCCAGTAGCCAGACCGGTGGGGTGGATGTTAGACAAATTGATAGGGCAGGAGCCTATCCCATGGATGCGGGAAAATGAGCTCGAAAATTTATTGAAATATCAAGCCAAGACCGCCAACACTGAGTTGAGTCGATTGGAAGCCAGGGGAGCAGTAAATTTTTTGAGATTAGATGATTTGCATGCTAAAGAGGAGGGAGAAGAATTAGATCCACTTAGTATCATCTCTTTACCTTTCAATGGTACTAAGCCCGTCTTTCCTGAAATGAAGAAAAGTTCAAAGGATCCATTTTTGAAACAGTTGGCCATTTCCGGTAAAAAATGGGTGATAATCCTCGATGAAAAAACAGGTTTCCCCAGAAAAGTGATCAATATTCCGTCATTTATCAATGCATTCCTGCTTTGGGAAAAGCCTGTAAATCCATTGGATTATTGCCATATACCCTTGATTTCAACAGATGAAGAACTTCCTCTTGGTAAGATATTGGAGAGTTGGGAAGTCAAGCCGGATGCGCCAGGTGACGATGTAATTGATGAGGATATTGCCTTACTTTGGACAGTTCAGCACAAGAGAATCATATCGGGATCAGACATTCTGGGAAGACTTATGCGGAAAATTGCCCAAGAGGTAAAATAAAGCCTAGAAATTTCCTATTGCGCGATCTAAATGGGTATACCCCCCATCCACAAAAATCCATTGCCCTGTGGTATGGGCTGATTTTTCGGAGAGCAGAAAAACTACCGTATTTGCAATTTCTTCTGCACTAGTCATCCTTCTATCGAGCGGGATTCTGGATGTTATTTTTTGGAGTTGTGCTTTTGGATCTTCAAAACTGTCCAACCACTTCCTATAAAGTGGGGTCATGACTTCGGCGGGGATTACAGCGTTGACCCTGATGCCATAGGGAAGGAGTTCTACCGCCCATTCTCTGGTAAGGGACAGTTGGGCTCCTTTCGCTGCGGTATATCCACTGGTATTGCCCTGACCCGTTAGGGCAGTTTTGCTGCTGATATTGACAATACTTCCCTTACTTTTTTTAAGGTAGGGTAGGGCAAAATGGACGAGGTCATAATAATGCCCCAAATTGTTGACCACAGATTTTCTAAAGTCTAAAGGATTTCCCTTTTCAAGCCCAATACCATCATTGGCACCAGCATTGTTTACAATACCATCTATTTTGCCACAATTTTTTATGACATAACTGATAGCCTCTTTGGCATGTTCAGGTTCAGTGAGTCTTTGCGGATATTGGAATGCCTTTTGATCCTTTTTTTCAAACTCGTCCAAAAGATTGGCCGCTTCATTTTCTGAAGGATCGATCATGACGGGGATTCCACCCTCCTCGGCAATGCTGCTACTGATGGCTGCACCTATTCCTTTGGCACCTCCAGAAACCAAAAACACTTTATCCTTTAAATTCAAATCCATATCTGTATCAGTTATGCTTCAATACCATAAAATCTTTGGGCATTTCCTCCGAAAATAGCCGCTTGCTCTTCCCTGGAGAAGTTTTCATAATAACTCCATGCCAAATCATATACTTCCTCATACGTTGCAGCCAACAAGCAGACCGGCCAGTCACTTCCATAAACCAATCTCTTTGTTCCAAAAGCCGCTGTAATGGTGTCCAAGTAAGGAGTAAAGTCGTCCTTTTGCCAGGCTTTCCATTTGGCTTCTGTCACCATGCCTGAGACCTTACAAAATACATGCTCCAACTCGGCCATCTTTTTAATACCCTTGGTCCAATATTCCAATTCTCCATTTTTGATATCAGGCTTAGCCAAATGGTCAATAATAAAGGGCTGATTGGGAAAGCTTAAAGCCAATGCATAAGCTTTTTCCAAATGTTGTGGATAGATCAAAACATCATAAGTGAATCCATAATCGGCCAATTTGCCAATTCCATGGAGAAAATGGGGATCTTCCATGGCTTCTGGAGCTAAGGATTGAAGGATTTTTCTAAAACCTGCCAACTTTTCCTCACTTTGGTAGCTTTCCAATTGTCCTTCTATATCGGCTGCATTCAGGTCAACCCAGCCTACCACTTTTTTTATCCATGGGTTGTGTTCAGCAAGTTCCAGGAGAAACCTGGTCTCATGGGTGGATTGATCTGCCTGTACGGCAATACAGCCATCAATTTGTTTTTTGTCCAGTTCTGGTTGAAGGTCTTGAGGTACAAAGTCTCTTTGGATGACTTGCATGGATTCATCAATCCAACTGTCCCTAACCGGGTCATAATTCCAAAAATGCTGATGAGCATCAATCTTCATGGTCCGTCTTATACTTTACCAAAGTCTTTGGCTTCTTGCCTTGCCTCACCCAAGCCATCAATACCCAATACCACTACATCTCCATGCTGAAGGTATCTGGGCGGCTTTAAACCCAGTCCCACACCCGAAGGGGTACCTGTGGAGATAATGTCTCCTGGAAGTAAAGTCATGTATTGGCTGATATAAGCTACTAAGGTGGGGATGTCAAAAACCAGGTCTGAAGTATTGCTATCCTGCATCATCTCTCCGTTCACTTTTAGCCAAAGTCTCAAATCATGTGGATTTGGGATTTCATCCTTGGTAACTAAATAGGGGCCTAAGGGGGCGAAATGATCCGCACTTTTTCCTTTGACCCACTGGCCTCCATGGTGCAATTGGAAGTCCCTTTCGCTCACATCATTATGGAGACAGTAACCTGCCACATGGTCCATTGCCTTGTCTTTATCAAGGTAACTTGCCTTTTTACCAATGATTACGGCCAATTCCACTTCCCAATCAGTTTTCGTCGAGTTTTTTGGGATGATAATTGGATCATTGGGCCCGCAAAGAGATGAGGTGGCCTTCATAAAAAGTATGGGGACCTCTGGTAGAGGCATATTACTTTCTTTGGCATGAAGGGAATAATTCAAGCCCACACAAATGATTTTAGAAGGTCTTTTTATGGGCGAGCCCAAACGAATGGATTGTGGAATTTCAGGAAGTTGGGAGGATTCTTGCTGAAGCCACTTCTCCAGCCTGTTTAAACCATCTGAACCAAAAAAATCTTCTGACCAGTCTTCTCCAAAGCCGGAACAATCCAAGCGTTTACCTTTGATTTCTACACCTGGTTTTTCTTTTCCCTGTTCTCCAAATCTGATTAGTTTCATGTCTTACACCTTATTTTTTTGAATTTTATTGATCAATTTATAGTATATCAAGCCTTTAATCCAAGGAAACCGCCATCTATGTTGAAGTTGCTTCCTGTAATAAAGCTTGCCTCATCTGAGGCCAGGTAATAAACCATGCCTGCAATTTCCTCCGGTTTACCCATGCGGCCAATTGGCTGTGTTGCGGCGAGTTTGGCAAACATTTCCTTTTCCTGTCCTGGATAATTTTTTGCCAAAAAACCATCTACAAAAGGCGTATGTACCCTGCCGGGGGAAATACAGTTACAGCGTATGTTATCTGAAACATAATCCCTTGCAATGGATAAGGTCATGGAAAGCACCGCACCTTTGGTCATGGAGTAAGCAAATCTATCAGGGAGTCCCATGGTCGCGGCTACAGAGCACATATTGATGATACTTCCTCCTCCATTGGCTTTGAGTTTTTTGATAGCGGCATTTGAGCAAGTATAAATTCCTTTTACATTGACTTGGAAAAGTCGCTCAAAATCCTCCTCGGATGTTTCCTCCAAGTTTCCCACATGGGAAATCCCTGCATTATTGACCAAGACATCAATGGTCTCAGGCATTTGTCCAAAAGCCATTTTGACACTGTTAAAGTCTGAGACATCGGTTTGGATGAACTGGACCTTATATCCTTTTTTACTAAGTGACGTAGCCACTTCGGTACCGGCATTCGAATTGTAATCCAAAAAAATGGTTTCATAACCTTTTTCAGCAAAAAGTTGTGTGATAGCCAAGCCTATCCCACTGGCTCCACCTGTGATAACCACTGTTTTTACTTTTTTCATGAAGCTTTATTTTTGATCAAACATTCTTATGGTTTTGGAATAGCGAATCTACTTAATTTCTTTCCAAATTATAGAATTGTTTGAAATTCATCAATTTCTGGGTTTTCAGATAGATGATTTTTTTAAAAAATATAAATCAAAGACTTTTCAAGAATTTAGCTTTCCATATTCAATGGATTTATTTATGAACTGAAAAAGTGGAAGCTTAAAAAAATGATAAGGTTTATTCCTTTTCATTCACTAATTTTAAAAAAAATAAAAGGAGCAGGAATCTTCACTACATCAACAAATTGAACTGCAAATAAAAAAGTGTTAGCTACTTAGAAGATTGCCTGCTCCAAAAAATTACTTTAAAAATTTCACCAGATTAAAGTACCGGCATCACTGTTTACCCCTCCTTTTTTGAATATAAAGAAGGAGACCATAAATTCATGGGTAGGATTGGGGATAAGGTATGACCGGCTAACCGGGACTTCATAAGCATACCCAAACCGCAGGTTGGACATCAAGAAGCCAACTTGGTAGCTATTGGCATAATTGACTCTGTGCCCAACTCCCAACCAGAATTTGTCCATTGCCATTACCTTTACATTTAAATCTAAATTATAAGGTAAATCATTCTGAATCCTGTAAAGTATATTGGAAAATATACTGATATTATCATTTAAGTATTGTCGGAATCCTGTTTGCACAACGCTGACAAAAGGCCTATCATTTAGAAATGCATCTCCTCTATAAAGTCTACCCCTCGAAGCATTCTGTAATCCATAACTGAAGTAGTAATTTTCATGTGTAATGGCAAGGCCTGCATTGAAATCCAAAATCTGCATGGTAGCAAATTGATTGACAAATGCATTGATGGTAGGATCATTGGATTGTTCTGTTGTCAGGCTATTTCCATCCAGTCTGACATTGCTGTAATTGGCAGCAACCCCCAACCTAAGGTTTGTAGTCCTCGTAATTCGCACTCTCGCTCCATAACTCAACAGCATTTCAGTCTGGCGAAAAGGTCCAAAATTATCCTGTATTAAGTGCATTCCTATAGCAGTATTGCCAAGTAAAGAAGCATCTTGGACATTATTGATTTCCATGGGGTCGAGTTCTGCAGAAATAAAATAAGTTTGTGGGGCCCCTTCAAATCCTGCCCATTGGTTTCGCACCAACCCTCTCACGACCGAACCTTCATATCCAGTAAGTGCTGGATTGAAATAACTTTGAAGTTGGTTGAATTGTCCAAAGTATTTTCTGGTTTGTGCGGACGCATTTTCTGTAAAGCCCAACAAAACAATAGCCAAAGCCAATAATCTACCCATTAATCCGCTGTAAAAAGTGCTGGTATGGTTAGGACCAAGATGAGGGCCCATTTCCACTAAAATTAGGTTTTTGTATTTAATTTTCATCTTATTGACCTCTAAATAGATTCAAAATTCCTTTTCTCGTAGTATTATTGTCATCTACTTCTATGACATAGTAGTAGGTATCCACCGGTAAGGCCCGTCCCATATAAGTTCCATCCCATCTAACCATTGGGTTATCTGTAAAGAATACCCTTTGTCCACCTCTTTCATAGATATGAACCCTTACTGAACCAAATATTTGCAACATCGGGACACCCCAATCATCATTTATATTGTCTCCGTCCGGAGTAAAAGTATTTGGGATTTCCATTTCCAAGAGTAAATCTGTCAATCTTCTGCTGATAAGGAATTCTTTGGTGAATACATTACCAGCCCTATCAGTCACAGTTACCTGGATGGTAAATTCGGTCTGCCCTGGAAGAAGATCTGCACTGTTCCAGTACAACTGCCCATCTATGATGATAAACAAATCATTGTCATCAATTCCCGGCTCTAATTCAAGGAAATGGATATCATCTGTTGGGTCTATTACCGTGAAATTCCCGATCAATATCGGAGTGTCCCCTCCATTTTCATTAAAGAAGTCATTACTCAGTTCCAGATCTAAAGGAGGATCTTTTGGAAGAACCAGTACGGTAATAGTAGGGAGCGGATCGATTGTCGATTCCCAACTATTAGGGAGCTGTATAGTACCACTCAAAATATATGGACCATTTTCATAAGGATCGTAGCCTTCTTCACTCCAAACAATCGGTAATGAAACAGAGTCTCCGGCTTCGGTAATCACGATAATCTGACCTGGCAAACCAATACCTTCAAATAAAGTGCCCCATGGGACCTCAATCATGTCAAATTCATTGAAATCAATGATTATAGTTATTTCAGGTTCATTTATGGAACAACCAAATTCATCCACTTCTTCTCCCTCTGGCGTATTGGGACACAAATCCTGATCATCAGGAACGCCATCACCATCAGAATCTAAAGGCTCAGAATCATTTTCTTCTTCTCCGTCCTCGTTCTCGCCCTCTTCATTTTCTCCATCCTCGTTATCTCCATCCTCGTTTTCACCTTCGTCATTTTCTCCGTCCTCGTTATCACCATCCTCGTTTTCACCCTCGTCATTTTCTCCGTCCTCGTTATCTCCATCTTCGTTTTCACCTTCGTCATTTTCTCCGTCCTCGTTATCTCCATCCTCGCCCTCATCACCTTCATTATCTCCATCCTGGTTTTCTCCATCTTCGCCCTCGCCATCTTCATTATCTCCATCCTGGTTTTCTCCATCCTCGCCCTCGCCATCTTCATTATCTCCATCCTGGTTTTCTCCATCCTCGCCCTCATCACCTTCATTATCTCCATCCTGGTTTTCTCCATCTTCGCCCTCATCACCTTCATTATCTCCATCCTGGTTTTCTCCATCTTCGCCCTCGCCACCTTCATTATCTCCATCCTCATTATCTCCATTCTCGCCTTCGCCGTCTTCATTATCTCCATCCTCGCCCTCACCGTCTTCATTTTCACCATCCTCATCTTCGTCTTCATCCTCAATTTCAATCGGACAGCCAAATTCATCTACTGCAGTTCCAGGAGGAGTATTTGGACAAAAGTCCAAGTAATTAGGTACTCCATCGCCATCATCATCCCTAAAGGCAGCCTCACAAGCATCCTCATCAAAAAGATCACTAAATTCATCACATTCAGGAATATCCCAGTTATTAGTTCTGGCATTGGTTGATTCAGGATAGTTTCTGGTAATAGACAGTTGATAAGTTTTTACCGTTCCGTCACTCAGCCTCACCTCAACAGGAATTTCATTCAGCCCTGGATACAAAAATATTTTCTTACTTGGCTTACCAGTTTGGATCTCTTTATCTTGAATAAAAACCCTGGAATCCGAATCAGAAGAAATTGGGGTAAGTGTGATGTAAAAAGTATGGAAGCCAAGGTTTACCCTATATGCATCAATATTGGGGTTAAACCTTGGCTCCAACCTACCTTCATTAACAAGAAGGTCGCTCAGTCCAGCATCATTGGAAAAAGTATAAAAATCATTTCGGTCTATTTCAAAAGAATATAACCCATTGCTGGAAACCAGAAAAATGAATACCCAAAGCCAAAAGCCAAGGATATGTTGTCTAATGTTTTGTTTCATTTTTTAAGGATCTAATGTAAAACCGTTGTGTTTGTTTATGTAAGTAGCTTCCGTAAAATTGATAAAAAAAATCAATATTAAAAAAATAAATTATTGTCAAAATACTAAAATACCAAATATACTTCTATAAATGTATTTTTTCTGGTGATGAAATACAAAAAAAAATGTGCACAAATTTTAAAGATTTTTAGAAATTTTTACTGGATTTGCGATCAAATACAAATTCTTAATGCTGTGTATAGATATTGGATGAATCAAGGATCTGTCCCGGATCTAATTGTAATTAAATAAAAAATGGGATTGGAGCTGAATGATTTGGAATTGGGATTCTCAATCTGAAGTTGATACAACCCATTAAATATTCAATGATATGTGA
This sequence comes from Cecembia sp., assembly GCF_007126775.1. Taxonomy (GTDB): domain Bacteria; phylum Bacteroidota; class Bacteroidia; order Cytophagales; family Cyclobacteriaceae; genus Cecembia. The sequence continues at coordinate 10,922 of NZ_SLAP01000049.1, forward strand.
ATAAAAAGATAAAGCTTATTTAGCTTCCTCACCTCAATCATCATTGGCTTTATCTTTTCAGATTCGGAGAAAGAAAAAATTCAGGATGCTGATATGGATAAATCCGCTGTTTTTTATTTATAGTGTTACTGTTTTTCCTGTTTTTACAGATTCATCACAGGCAAAGGCAATTTTCAAGCTATTCAGTGCATCTGCCAGATGGTCAGACAAATCGAGATCCTCTTTTATGGCTTTCAAGAAGTAGCGTTGTTCTCTGTTGCACAATTCCTGATGGTCAGGTTCATCTTTCATATCAATCCATAAATCCTTTTTGGTAAATTGATTTTTTTCATCCAACTCGGAAAAGTGAACCTTAATACTTTCAGTTTTGGTATGGGAATCTACATCATCTGATTTCCCAGCTTCACTAGCTTTGTTGGCAACAATGGATACTGCTCCCTGAGGGCCGAAGACATCTTTGATAAAAAATGCGTTATCAGAAACCATAGGCCCCCAGCCTGCTTCGTACCAACCTACTGATCCATCTTCAAAGCGGATTTGCAATTGTCCGTAATTGTAATTGTCCGATGGTATTTCATTGCTCAACCTGACACCTATAGCCGATACACTCAATGGTTTTGATCGGGTCATTTGACACATGACATCAATGTAGTGCACTCCACAATCTACTATTGGGCTGAGACTTTTCATCAGATTTTTATGAACATCCCACATGAATCCTTGGCTTTGTTGGTTAAGGTTCATCCTCATTACCAGAGGCTTGCCCAGTTTATGGGCTTCTTCAATGAACCTTTCCCATGAAGGATGGTGACGAAGGATGTAGCCTACAACCAGCTTTTTACCGGTTTCTTCTGATTTTTTAATCAGGTTCTCTGAGCCTGCTACTGTGGCAGCCAAAGGTTTTTCAATGAAAACATGACATCCAGAATCCAATGATTTCAATGCAATGGTTTCATGGGTATCTGGATATGTGGAAATGCAAACAGCATCTGGCTTTGTAGCATAGAGGGCCAATTCATAGTCATCAAAAAGCGGATAGTTACTTCCCAATTTATGATTTAGTTTTTCTTTGCTGTCACCTCTCGAAACCAATCCGCAGATTTCAAAGTCATCCATTTGATGATAGGCTTTGGCATGGGAAGCACCCATATTTCCACACCCGATTACTAAAATCTTTATTTTACTCATGGCCTTTGAAGTTTTTGATTCGGATTGAGGAGTGTATCGAGCTCCTCCATATTAAGATACACAACGGAAACATTGAGTTGAATGGCTTCTACAGGTTCATCTGCTGCATCCCTTTCAACAGCAACTATCCCGTCTATTATATCCATTCCCTTTATTACTTGCCCAAAGACTGTATAATCTCCATCCAATCGGTGGAGACCATCAGAATTTTGAACAATATAAAATTGACACCTGGCTGAAACCTTTCCGGGGTTATCATCTCTTCCCGCTCCTACTGCCCCATAAATATGGGTAAGCGATGGATGGAATTCTGGTTCCAATAAATATTCAGGGTCGGTGAATCCTTCTTTTGTATCCGGGCAACCGCCTTGGGCTACAAAACCAGGTATTACACGATTAAATGTGAGAGAGTCCCAGTATCCTGCCTCAGCAAGTGCAATAAAGCTCTTTTTATGCTGTGGGGTCTCATCATGGAGTTTGATATACACGGTTCCTTTGTTGGTTTGGATCTTTCCAATGGGAACCAAGTCCTGGGCGCAAACTTTCGGAAATAGGCAAATAACAAGAATGAGTGAAACCAGGAAATTTTTCATAGTTGATTGTATTTGATGTTTTATGGGTTTCTTACCGCATCCAATAATTTTCTTTGATTCAAAACCGGGTTGGCATACATAGATAAAAAGCTTGATATGGCCAAAGGATTATTTTGATCCACTCCTCTTCTGAATCTTTTTTCGAAAATTGTTTTTTCTTCTTGGCTATACTCAGAAGAAAATTCTTCTTTCCCACTCAATAAGTCACAGGCGATATATTTTGTAGGCCAAAGTTTATATCCCAAAACAATCTGGCTGTCTATTAAGTCTGTCAAAGCCTGCATCTGCTTTACAGTTCCTGATACCTCAGCTTTGATAATTTCAATTTCATCATTGAGCAGTTCACCAATGTGGATATGGATTCTTTTCTTTTGTCCGATTATCCCGCTTAAGAGGGTATTGAAATCTTCATTTTCTCCTTTAATATAGGTTTCCTGGTTGGCTTTGGCCAAAAGTTCAGGCATTTTCAAAACATCAGTAGGGTCATATTCATAGGAGATACTTACAGGTACCACATTTAACCTTTTGAAATAATCCAGAAAATGCTCTTGATTATCGGCAGCCATGGATATCATTTTTAATACACCCTTGTGTGTCATATCATTTCCATCTTTGGTCCTGCCTTCTCTTTGTGCGATCCATACAGATCTGTTTTCCCTTAACAGCGAGTGACGTATATAAGCGGAAATAACTTTGGAATTTCCCAATAATTCCCTGGCAGGTAGGCCTCTCTTGATAATGAAATTTCTTGTCAGTCTGGCAAGGTGTTTCAAAAATGGTTTTTTAACCAAATTATCTCCTATGGCAGAAGTAGTCATAAATAAGCCCTTTTCATACAGACATGTATTTAAAAGGGATGTATCTAAAATAATATCCCTATGGTTTGATACGAAAAGATAGGAGGTACCTGGATCCAGCTTTTCAAAGCCAGAGGTCGTCAATCCTTCTGAACTCTTTTCTAAAACCTTATTGACTCCGGGATAGATAAAATTGATTTGAAAGTCTCTTATTGAATGGCAGTGAAGCATGAGGTCCTTCCAGTAATCATCTTTCCACTCAGGAAAGGTGAAATTCATCATGGCCTTAAGCATAGGGTGGTCTATAATCTCTCGAATGGCTTGATTGACTTCTGTATCGTAATAAGGTCTTATATCTTCAAAAGTTGACATTTTTGCTGGGTTGATCCTGTTACAAAGAAAACAATTTTTAACAAAAAAGCTGTCCTTCTTCAGGACAGCTTTTTTAATAATTAGGATTCTTAACAACTTATTTGATTTATTGCTGCTATAAAAAATAACTACCTTTTTTAGGTAATTCTATAGAAATTTTTCTGGTAATCTTATCCATAGTTTTGTAAAGCTTGCCAGTTTTAGGCCAATAAGTCTTATTCTGAAGGTTTTTTACTCCTATAACCCATTGATCTTCAATTTAATATAATTCTTTGGCCTGGTTTTTGAAAAATGCTGCCCGGCAATCAATGAATCACCCAAATTCAGCCAAAATACTATAAAGGAACACCTTGAGCAGTAAGCCTATTGCTGCGGTAATATAAGGTTATTCCATCGATTCCCTACCAAGGCGAATCTTTGGGTTTTTCCTTTATGTGTTAAAGTAGTAGGAAGTAGGAGTGATTCATTTTTTTGTCCTTCCCAATTGACCCTGGGGCAATTAATTATCAAATAGACCGAATATTTTATTTAATGAAAACAAGCAGATGGATTGTATGGCTGAGTTTGTCAATTTTATTTTTGACAACTTCTTGTTTGGACTTATTGGACTTTGACCCAATGGCAGCCAAGAATGTGGAAATCAAAGAAGTGAAGAAAGGGAGTAGGGTAGAAGTGCTCGCAGAGCCGGAGCCTGGATTTACTTTCTCCCATTGGCTACAGGATGGGGAGATAGTGAGTATGGAGGAAACGTATTCCTTCATCATGCCTGGAGATGATATCAGTTTGGTAGCAGTGTTTACAAAGAATTGATCTGCTAGATATCAGAACTAAAAATCCACCATTGACAGATTGTATGACTCGTTACCCTAAGTAAAGCAATGAGTCTCCCAAAATAAGGGGGGATGCTGCTCCCGAATTACTCGGGATCAGCATGACGTTTCAATAAATGTCATTTCTTTTTCTGTACGTTCCCCTAAATGTTAAATTCTCAGTTTGACGGGTTAATAGATGTCATTCCCTTTTCTGTACACTTTCCTAAGTGTTAAAAACTCAGAATGAAGGCAATCAACATGTAATCCTCGTTTTTTTATAATTTTCTCAATTGTGATATCCTCGCGGTGGGGAGTTTGATGACCTTGGGTTGGAAGTTATCCACGAAAAAAATCCACCGGTATCCGGTGGATTTTTGTTGACCGACTAGGGCTCGAACCTAGACTCTTCTGAACCAAAATCAGACGTGTTGCCAGTTACACCATCGGTCAATAAGATTAAAATAACGACACTCCTTTAGAAATGTGACACAAAGGTAGGGGGACTTTCTTTTTTATGCAAATCTGTCCTTAAAGTTTTTCGAGGTTTCGATCTAACCTGCTAAAATTCAACAAAAAAAAGTGATTATTGGATTTCAGTTAACATAAGAAGTAAAGCACTAAAATGAATAATGGTCCCGACCAGTACGAAAAGATGCCAAATGGTATGCGCAAATCTCTGATTGGGTCTGGTATAAAAAATTGTACCTAAGGTATAGCTTAGTCCGCCTGCTCCAAGGAGCGATAATACTTCCACGGAAAGGTTTTCGAGTAGTGGTTGGATTAAAAAAATGGCCATCCATCCCATTCCCAAGTAAAGGATTAAAGAAGCTTTCTTGAATTTGTGGGTATAAAAAATCTTAAAAACAACACCAAAAAAGGTTAGTCCCCAAATGATGCCAAAAAAGATCCAGCCCCAAAGACCCCCGACAGCTAAAAGTAAAAAAGGAGTATAGGAGCCTGCTATAAGGAAATAGATCCCAATATGGTCAAATGTCCTTAACCATGACTTGATTTTTTCTTCCTGAAAGGCATGATAAAGGGTTGAGAAAGTATATAGGAATAAAATAGATCCACCAAAAATACTGCAACTCACAACATGAATGGTGGTTCCCTTCAAAATGGAAAAAGTAACAAGGAGAGAGATGGATACAATACTGAATAAAATTCCAAATCCGTGGGTAATGCTATTGGCAAATTCTTCCTGTAAACTCTGCTTTCTTTCCATAGATATTCAATAATGGACCAAGATAAAGACTATTTGAATAAAAATTTTCCTTTTACCTGTTGGGCGGAATCGATTGTGTACTGATAATCAGGCAATAATGCATTATTATTTTTGTTTTTTAAAAAATAAACACCTTGTTTTGTTGAAAATTTGAAAGGATCAATCAACTTATTTAAATTTATATTATTATGTCAGTCAAAATTTCAGAAAAAACCATTGTTTCCACTTTGGAAAAATTAGAAAAGCTTAATCTAGACGAGAAGCTTTATGCGGAACTGTCTTGGTGCTGGAACAGCTACAAGTATGATAACAACCCTGTAGGTGTTATTGAAAAAAGCAAGAAGGCACTTGACCTATTCAAGGCAAAAAGAGAAGAAAACAGCAGAGCTGTTGCCAAAAAATTAGTAGAAGATTTAGAGAAAGTCGTTCTTAACTGATTCTCTTGTATTTTAGCCTGTCCTGATATTTTTTGGGACAGGTTATTTATTTATTGAAGGGATATTGGGTTTATATTGTTCCCGATAGATCAAAAAAAAAGCCATCCAGAATCGGATGGCTTTTTTTTAATTTGTAGGTGAAGCTTACTCTCCAACTACTACAAATTTTACATTGCTTTTAACTTCTCTGTGAAGGTCTACTTCAGCTTCGAATTCACCTGCACCTTGAACGGGAACATTGATGGAAATTTTCTTTCTATCAATATTGATTCCTTTCTCTGCCAATGCATCAGATATCTGAAGTGTGGTAACTTTACCGAAAATTTTACCGGATTCACCGATTTTAGCTTTGATTTCCAATACTAAACCTGCTAATTTTTCGGCAAGATCTTCAGCCTCTGTTCTAATTTTTTCTGCTTTATGCGCCGCTTGCTTAATATTTTCAGCAAGGATTTTCTTGTTGGATCCAGTAGCCAATACTGCGAATCCCTGAGGAATGAGGTAGTTTCTTCCATAACCCGGCTTAACTTCTACCAGGTCATTTTTGTATCCCAATCCCTTTATATCTGTTTTTAGAATAACTTCCATTGTTGTACAATTTAAATGATGAATGATGTGAACAGGTACGGCTTATTTCAAACCATCGGTCACGAATGGCAACAGTGCCAAGTGCCTTGCCTTTTTGATAGCATTGGACACTTTTCTCTGGTATTTCGCTGAATTACCGGTTAACCTTCTTGGAAGGATTTTACCTTGCTCATTTACAAACTTCAAAAGGAAGTTAGGATCTTTATAATCAATATATTTGATGCCGTGCTTTTTGAATCGGCAGTATTTCTTTCTATTCTCAACTCTGTTGATTGGTTCGTTTCTTAGTGTCATTGGGCAGGCTCCTCCTTAGCTTCTACTTTTTTATTAAATTCACCTTTTCTTCTTCTTTCTGCATAAACGATGCCATGCCTGTCCAGTAATGTGGTCAAGAAACGCATTACCTTTTCATCTCTTCTTAACTCAACCTCCAATTTCTTGATCATGGTGGGTTCAGATTTGAATTCTACCAGAACGTAGAAACCGGTGCTTTTTTTAAGGATTGGATAAGCCATTTTCTTAAGCCCCCAATTTTCAACATTAATTACTTCTGCCCCCTCTTCTTTTAACAAGTTTACAAACTTGTCTACGGTATCCTTCATCTGAACATCAGACAAAACGGGAGTTAATATGAATACCGTTTCATAATTTTTTTGGAACATGTTTGTATAATTTTATCTGTAAATTTAACAGACCGCAAAATTAGAACAATCTGGCTTTTTTTCCAAACAAAGCGGATAAAAACAAAAGATTAATCTACTTACTATATCGTTTATTTTACTTCAAAACTTTTGTTACCTATCTGGTAACCTTCAGCAAACACCCTAACCTCATAAATTCCTGGGGCATATCTTGATCCTTTTTCGTAAAAATAGGTCAATGATTGCTGGGAATTATCGAAAAAGATATCCTGATGGGCTGTAAAGAATTCCTCCCTTCCATCAATGGTAAAAGTACCACTGCCTTTGGCAACATCAAATATAGGTTGGTTGTTAGGAGCTAAAACTTGCACATAAACGTCTTTATGACCCTGCTCCGCTACTTTGTTATCTGCAAGGTTGAAGGATATTTTGAGTTTTTCAACCTGCCTGCTTCTAAAACCGTCTTCCCGTTCTCTACCTCTTGAATTTATCGCAGCCACTACAATATTTTCAGCTTTAAGAACTGCAGCAATGTTGACTTTTTCTTCCAATTCCTGTCTTTGGAGGTTGAGTTTGACCACTTCTTCTTCTATTTCAGCCTGAGAGGATTTGAGATCCTGATTTTCGGCAAAAAGCTGTTGATTGACTTCTCGTAGTCGCAGGATTTCATCATCTTTTTCTCGAAGCGTGTTTGCATAGGTATTGATTCTGCGGTTCAAGGCAGCGATCTCCTCTGATGAGCGTTTTCTATCCGTGTTTCTTTCGGCGATAAGCTGTTCTTTTATTTCCTCTAAAGATTTCACATCTCCGCCTAGTTTTTCAATTTCTTGAATTCTTAGATCCAACTGAAAAGTCATGGAGTCGATCCTTCTGTTCAGATCATTATTTTCTTCAGATAAAATAAGGATTTCCTCTGATTTTTTGGTTTTGTCCAAGTGGTCGGTGTAAAGTTTAATACCACTGATGATTACCAATATCGCCAAAACGATGATAAGAATGTTCTTACTGTTTTCGCTTTTTTTAGGTTTTTCTTGAAAATTGGATTCCATTTTTATTTCTTGGTATTTTTGGCAAACATAAAATTTAAGATGACATACTTAGATGAATCATATTGGACCAACCGCTATAAGGAAAAATCAACGGGTTGGGACATTGGATCACCTTCCATGCCGATAAAGCAATATTTAGACCAAATTTACCAAAAGGATTTAAAGATTTTAATACCCGGGGCAGGAAATGCGCATGAAGCAGCTTATGCATTTAATTCTGGCTTTGATCAGGTCCATATTCTTGATTTTTCCCCAGTCCCTTTGCAACAGTTTATCTTAGAGTGTCCTGGGTTTCCGGAAACTCAAATTTTCCAGGAAGATTTTTTTAACCATGAGGGAAAGTATGACCTTATTCTGGAGCAGACATTTTTTTGCGCCATTGATCCCAAGATTAGGTCCCAATATGTTGAAAAAATGTTTGAATTGCTAAACCCAGGAGGGAAAGTCACTGGGGTACTCTTTTCAAGGGAGTTCAGCTATGAGGGACCTCCATTTGGAGGAATTGCTTCAGAATACCTGAAATATTTTGAAGTCATGTTCGATGTTATTAAAATGGAAAAATGCTACAACTCCATTCCTGCAAGGGCAGGGAATGAATTGTTTTTTCAATTGAGAAAACCTAAATAGCCAAGATATGATGGCTTTTGGTAAGTTCTTTTTTGAAAAGAAGGATTCCACATTCAAAAAAATCCAAGCTTAGACTAACATCAGGAATCCGGTAAATTTCTTTCCATGCCTGTTCCATTTCACTTGACCAATGGATATCCCCAATGGCAACGATACTATTTTCATGAAGATAAGGCTTTATCATTTTGAAATAAGTAGTGGTACCTTCATAGGTATGGTTGGCATCAATAAGAATAAAGTCCAATCTGTCCAACTTTTTGAGGATTATGGGTAGCGTTTCCGAAATGTTTCCTTCTATATATTGGATTACACTGCTTCCTGGGCCTTCTTTTGCTTTCTTGATAAGACTTGCCGAGCCTTCGAAAGAATAAATCGGAGCGTTGGAAGCTTTTGAAAGATAAAGGCTATTTATGCCAACACAGGTACCCAATTCAAGCACATATTCTGCTGGAGATTCCATACAAAAAAATTGATATACCTGACTGAATTTTCTGTTACTGGTACTGTACCGGGTTACAGATTGGGTACTTCTATATTTATTCTTCTTAAGTTTTTTGGATCCTGCCCCATAATCCTCGATATAAAGGATTTCTTTATCTTGGAGTAATTTTTTTCTCCAAGCTTCAAATTCTAAATCTTTGGATTTGTTGTTGAGCAAATATTCCTTTAGTCCACTGTAAAGAGAAGCTGTAAAGGGACTTTGAAGGGAATATTGATCTTCTTTTTCAAGCCAATAAAAAATGCCTGCCCTAAAGTGGTGAAGGTATTTATTCAAATCAGTTATCAAAAATATCAGATATCAACTGAAATTCCGGAATCTGTACTTCTATAAGTTTACCGTCAAAAAGTTTTTCCATGATATAAGCGCCTTTCATTTTCCCTAGGCCGGATTTTAAATTGCAGCCAGAGACATACTCATGGCTATTACCAGGTTCAAGAATTGGCTGTAGTCCAACAACTCCTTCACCTTCTACCAATTTAGAATGGTCACCTGCATCAAAAATTTCCCATCTTCTGCGCAGCAACTGTATGGTATGACTGCTGTTGTTTTCTATTTTTACCTTGTAAGTAAAAACGTAATGATGCTGATGTGGGCTAGAAAACTCTGCTTGGTAGGTAGTTTCTACACTTACTTTTATACCTTCAGTAATGGCTGTTACCATATATCAGTGATTAGCTTAAAAGTTGAAATAATAAATTTAAAACTATAAATCTTTAATAACAACGTATTTTTATCAAAATGGATGTTAAAATTGAAAACAGTTGGAAAAATAAATTGTCTGAAGAGTTTGAGAAACCTTATTTCAAACAGCTCGCGGCATTTGTAAAGGAGGAATATGGAACCCAACAGGTTTTTCCTCGTGGTAAGGAAATATTTAATGCATTTTCCCATTGTACCTTTGACAACACAAAAATAGTTATTCTCGGCCAAGATCCATATCACGGACCGGGGCAGGCCCATGGACTTTCTTTTTCTGTAAGGGAAGGTCTGGCATTTCCTCCAAGCCTATTGAATATTTTTAAAGAAATCAACCGTGATTTAGGTTTGGGTATTCCTTCCAATGGCAATTTATCCCGCTGGGCAGATCAAGGGGTCTTGCTATTGAATGCTACGCTGACTGTTCGTGCTCATCAGGCTGGTTCTCATCAAAACAAAGGTTGGGAATTATTCACAGATGCAATAATCCGTCAGATAGCAAATGAGAAAGAGAATGTTGTGTTTATGCTATGGGGAGCTTATGCCCAAAAAAAAGCGGGTTTTATCGATGAGGAGAGACATTTGAAACTGCATTCACCACACCCAAGTCCCCTTTCAGCCCATAGGGGATTTTTGGGATGCGGCCATTTTTCTAAAGCAAATGCCTATCTGAAAAGCAAAGGATTGGAAGAGATAAGTTGGTGAAATATATTTAGGGCATGCTTTAAAACACAGGTTAGGTTGATTTTGTGTTTTTTATCAAATACAACTCATGATCAAGTGCAGGAAAATCAAGTATTAGAGTCTAAAAGCCATGCATCATCTTAACTTGGTTTTGTTAGCCAGCTTCACGCAAGCTACTTCGTTGGCTTCAGTTCGCAGTATATTTATACAGCTTCACTTCACCAATTCGTATCTTACGCAATCCTGAATTTTTCAGCAGGCCCTATTTACTTAACATGTGTACTCCTTTAAATACACTTATTGCCCAAACATGCTACCTTGAGAGGATATTCATGTATTTTGGCTTGAAATCAAAGGTTAATTATATAACATAGGTTTTACTGATAGGGATGCGGATAAATCTATAATTTGATTCAATTGCATAATAACAAAAAAGCCAGCCCAAAATTTTGGACTGGCTTTTACGATTATAGATATTTTACTTGATCCCTTTGAAGAACCTGCTCCAGCGTATTTTGCTGAACATGGATTTATGTTTATCAAGCGATAGCCATAAGAACCAGGCTTTACCCACCACATGGTCTTCGGGAACAAAACCCCAATATCTGGAATCCAGAGAGTCATGTCGGTTGTCTCCCATCATAAAATAATAATTTTGCTTAAAAGTGTAAGCATCTACTTTATTTCCATTGATGAATAATTGGTTGTCCCTTACTTCAACCTGCTCATGCCCCTCAAACTTTTCTATGGTAAAGGAATATTTGGCTATATTTTCCTCATTCATATCGATTGTCCAACCTTTTGCAGGGATTTTCAATGGGCCCATATTGTCTTTATTCCATCCAAAATAGGCACCGTCAGGAAAAACCCTTGGATCTCCCATATCGGGTCGGTCCACTCTTTTGGTCACCGCGCCAATAGCAGGGGATTTACTAAGTCTTTCAGCGGTTTCATCAGTGGTCATTACATAATACCCTGAGCCATTGGTAAAAGGCATAAATCCTTCAGGATTGATGCCATAATCACTAAAAAAATCAGCGCTGAGGTTTCTGCTACTCATCACATCGAAAGAATACTGAATGCCTTCGGGTTTGTATCCTGCCTCCCCATTGACAAAGACTTCCGTCTGTACTATTTCTATTTCATCTCCAGCCACTGCAACTGCCCTCTTGATATAGTTTGTTTTGAGATCTACTGGGAATTCAAATTCTGAGGGATAGTTGAATACAACAACATCATTCCTTTTCACAGAAGTAAAGCCTGGTAACCTGAAGTAGGGGAGTTCTATCCAATCCACATAGGAATTCGTTTCTGTTCCCCAAATTTTCTGGTGCGTAAGAGGAATCTGTAGTGGTGTCCTGGGAATTCTTGTACCATAGTGCATTTTGCTCACAAAAAGGAAATCACCCACTAAGAGGGATTTTTCCATAGAAGCGGTAGGAATGGTAAATGGTTCCAACAACAACCATCTGATCAGAGAGGCGGCAATCACCGCAAATACTAAGGCATCTACCCACTCACGGGCAGCTGATTTTTTCTTTTTTTCGTCTGTCATTTCACTGAAAAATTTTAGAAAGATAGGAAATCATCCATTGATAATACACCTTTTTTATCTTTTATCCACTCCGCTACCAAAACTGCGCCAAGTGCAAACCCTTTTCTGCTGTGAGCGGTATGTTTGATCTCTATATCGTCGATTTCAGACTGGTAGCTCACAATATGGGTTCCCGGAGCCGGATCTATGCGTTCTGACTGAATAGGCAATAATTGTTCATTTTCGTTCAATTGTTCGGACAATATCCAAGAATTATATCTGGGTATTTCCTGAATAATTCCTTCTGCCAAGGTAATTGCTGTACCGCTGGGAGCATCCTTTTTTTCGGTATGATGGATTTCCTTCATATTCGCTTTATAATCTTTTTGGTCCTTCATCAAAGCGGCAAGAAACCTATTTACTCTGAAGAATATGTTGACGCCTATGCTATAATTCGAGGCATAAAAAAAAGCAGTTTCGTTTTCAAGCGTCAGAGCGGTAACAGCCGGTTTTTTTTCCAGCCATCCTGTAGTACCGGAGACAACAGGAATTCCTCTTTTTATTGCCCAGCTGATGTTTTCGAAAGCTGCGTCCGGTTGGCTGAATTCAATCGCCACATCAATGTTTTTGGGGCTAAGCTGCGCCAATTCATCCCTGTTATCAATATTGATTTTACCTACAAGCTCATGACCTCTGGATTCGGCAATTTCACCGATGATTTTCCCCATTTTGCCATAACCCAAAATTAATACCTTCATAATTAGAAATTGATTTTCATTGACAAGCCCATGATGCTGCCACCTGCGCTAAGGATTTCAAAACTTGGTTCAAACCTAAAGCTCAAGTCGTCGGACACATCGAAAGAGGACAAGTGGGCATCTACATGCGCATCAATGATATTAAGTGCATAAATACCGATAAAAATAAAATAATTCAAATCCCTATTTCTTCTCCAGAAGTTTACTTGTCGTACCAATCCATCTCTGTTGAGATTTGGAAAATCATTTGGCAAACCATCATCCAATAAAAAAAGACCTTCCCTGAGGGCTTTATACCTTCGATCGTTGAATTCGATAAAGAAAATATTGGTAGCAAATCCCCCATAAATTAGGGGTACTTTCCAACTTTTACCATTATATACCTGTCCGGCACCCGGTAAAATGGCCGAAAGAATGGTGGCCTTTTTAGGATCTTTGTATCCTTCCGGTCTCCATTCCAAGTTCAGCGTATCTCCTGCTGACTCTTGTGCCTTGAGGGGTTGCAAACCCAAAAGCAACAGTATAAAAACAGCAATACCGTTTATCTGTATCATCGTTTTCAATAGAAATTTGCTCTTGGAAAAGATTGATGCCGTAATCAAGTATTTAGATGATATCTAGAATTTCCAGAATTCTGTTCAGATCATCGGCAGACCGAAATGGGATTTTTATCTCGCCTTTATTTTTTCCGTCTGCTTTCAATTGGACTTTTGAACCGAAATGGGAGGCTAACCGCTGTTGGATTTTTCCAATTTCGTATTTCCTTACAGGGTCAAGTCCTTCTATTTTTTCAGCACTTCTTTCTTCAGAACTGCTGTTAAGGGCTTTGACCAGCGCCTCTACCTTTCTTACATTGAGTTCTTCGGCAACTGTCCTTTTATAAATCGCCAATTGCTTGTCAATGTCTTCAATATTGATGATGGCCCTTGCATGGCCCATAGAGATGATGTTGTCCCTTAATCCTGCCTGAATGTCCGGCGGTAATTTCAACAATCGCATGTAATTGTTTACTGTTGTCCTGTTTTTACCTACCCTTTCACCCAGTTCTTCCTGTTTAAGGTTACACTCCACCAGCAATCTCTGATAGGAATGGGCAATTTCAAGTGCATTTAAATTTTCCCTCTGAATGTTTTCAATGAGGGCCATTTCGAGCATTTGCTGGTCATTGGCAGTTCGGATGTATGCGGGGATTTTATCCAGGCCAGCCATTTTTGAGGCCTGATACCTTCGCTCTCCGGAGATAAGTTGGTAGTCTCCATCGGTTAATTTTCTTACCGTAATGGGTTGGATAATTCCTTGGACCTTGATGGATTCTGCAAGTTCGCCCAAAGCATCTTTATCAAAATGGGTTCTCGGCTGAAAGGGGTTAACCTGTATTTCGGAAAGAGCTATCTCATAGATTCCCACCACAGGTTGAGCAGGCAATACATCTTGCGTTTGGTTTTTTTGGGGAGAATCTTTAAGAAGAGCACCCAGTCCTCTTCCGAGGGCAGGTTTTTTATTTGTTGGTTTTTTATCAGCCATAATCAGTCAATCATTTTACTTTCTCCATCCCGTTTTTTGTTGCGATCTCATTGGCCAGATTTAAATAAGCCACTGCACCCTTGCCATCAGCATCAAAGGCGATGACAGGAAGGCCAAAACTGGGGGATTCGCTTAAGCGCACATTTCTGGGGATGATGGTTTCAAAAACCAGGTTTTTGAAATGCATTTTCACCTCATCGACCACCTGGTTGCTCAGTCTCAACCGCACGTCGTACATGGTCAACAATATACCTTCTATTTCTAGGTTTGGATTAAGTCTCGTTTGAATAATTTTGATAGTATTCAACAATTTACCGAGCCCTTCCAAAGCAAAATATTCGCATTGTACTGGGATAATTACTGAATCAGCGGCTGTTAGCGCATTGATGGTAATTAAGCCAAGAGAAGGGGAGCAATCAATGATGACGAAATCATAATTTCCACGTACATCGGAAATTACTCCTTTCATCTTTTCTTCTCTATTATCCAGATTGATCATTTCCACTTCAGCACCGACTAGATCGATATGTGAAGGGACCAAATCCAGGTTTTCTATCTCAGTTTTAAGAATGATCGTAGAAATATCTATTCCGTCCACCATGCATTCATAAATACTGGTATCGATATTTTTAGGGTCATGTCCCAGCCCTGAGGTGGTGTTTGCCTGAGGGTCGGCATCTATGACCAAAGTCTTAAATTCCAATACAGCCAGACTTGCGGCCAAATTCATTGCGGTTGTGGTTTTTCCCACCCCCCCTTTTTGATTAGCAATGGCAATTACTTTTCCCATTTTTATTATTTACAAGCTAATAGAGTCTCCAATATTAAGTATTATCAATTCCTTTCCAGCCCTTTCAGCTGCTTTTTTTGCTTCCTCATGGTCAATTTCAATAAAAGGAAAGGTATCATAGTGCATGCCTATTATTTTTTTTGTACCTACAAAATCAGCAGCCTTTAAAGCATCTTCAATCCCCATGGTGAAATTATCTCCAATAGGGAGGAAGGCAAAATCAATTTTAAATTCCTCTCCAATGAGTTTCATATCATAAGTCAATGCAGTATCTCCTGCATAATAAAAACTACCCTTTTCATGTTTGATGACAAATCCACCAGGATTACCACCTGAGCTGCCATCGGGCAGGGTGCTGCTATGTACGGCATTTACATATTTAACCGTCCCAAAGTCAAAAGATTTACTTCCTCCATGGTTCATGGGATGGTACTTTTCTATTCCCTTTTTGGCAAACCAAACTGCAACTTCATAATTGGAAACCAAGGTGGCATTGGAGGACTTGACGATTTTCTCTGCATCTGCTACATGGTCTTCATGTCCATGACTAATCAAAACATAATCTGCCCGGAGGCTTGAGACATCAATATGGGCAGCTTTTTCGTTGGGGCTGATAAAAGGGTCAAAAATGATATTTTCACCAGCAAGCTTCACTAAAAATGAAGCGTGTCCAAAATAAGTTATTTCGATCATGGTGTTTCGGTCTCTTTGTTTGCAATCATACAAATATAGGATTAAAATCCAGTCTGTAAATGAATTCTTATCCACAATCTATTGTGGATAGACATAAGGATTTGGTTTTTATGTCTATAGCTACTTTGAAACGATTGACTCAATAACATAAATTTTTTTCACATAAAAAAAGGCTGTCTTTAGAATTGAACAGCCTTTTTGAAGGTACTTTATTTTTTCTTTTTATTGGCTTCAGCAGCTTTCATGGCATCCTCGAGTTTCTGTTGGAATTTTGATTTCTTCTTATTCACATTTCTTTTTCTATATTCCTCGATTTTAACACGGATTTTGGAATCATCAACAAACATTTTAATCAAGGCCTGCTGTCCAAAAGTAACCATATTTGAAACAAAGTAATAGAAGCTCAAAGCTGCTGGGAAAGAGTTCAATACAAACATGAAAATCACCGGCATGATGTAGCCTATGTTTTTCATTGGGCCTGCTTGGGCGGTCAATTGGTTATTGAAATGGGTATATGCTATTTGGGATACCGTCATTAATATTGTAAACAAACTCACATGAGCCCCATAAAACGGTATAGTAAAGGGTAAATAAACTATAGCATCATAGGTTGACAGGTCTTTTGCCCAAAGAAATGATTCTTGCCTTAATTCAATGGAATTTGGAAAAAAGAAGAACATCGCGAAAAGAAATGGCATCTGTAGCAACATAGGCAGACATCCGGAAATTGGACTTACACCAAGTTGCCCAAAGAGCTTCATCTGCTCTTGTTGCATTTTGGAAGGGTCTTCTCCGTATTTTTCCTTCAATTCATCAATTTCAGGTTTGATTACCCGCATCTTCGCCATCCCTATGTATGATTTATAAGTCAAGGGGAAAAGTGCAAGTTTGATGATCAAGACGATCAGGATAATGATAATCCCGTAGTTATTGAAGTATTTTTCGAGAAACTGGAACAGGTTTACAATGATGTATTTGTTGACCCAGCTCACAAAGAAATAACCCATATCTACATTGTTTTCAAAGCCGGGAGTGATGGTTTTGAGAAGATTGTAATTATTAGGTCCAAAAAAATACTGGGCTTCCGCTTTTCCATTCTCAAGCGGCATCAAAAGATTGGCCTGCATATTTTTGATGGACAGTGTATCATCGGGGGTGTTTTGGATCAGGTTGGCATTGCTGAATGCATTGCCTGCAATGATAGCTGATGTAAAAAACCTTTGACTGAAGCTTACCCATTTGACAGGTTCTGTAATGTCTGCATCGTCTGATGAAGATGTCAAACTCAAGTCATCATGAGACCCGGATGCTTTGAAGAAATTAATATTGGTTTTTCTTCTGGATTCCTCGATATCCTGTTCCTGCCGTTGAAGCCGGTCGTCCCACTTGACCTGAACATAAGCTTCGCTGAGGTAATTATTAAGCCCTACAAATTCCAAGTACTTGTCCAGCGTATAATTTCCCTCGGTCAAAGAATAAGTTCTTGTGATCCTTGCATTCCCTGACTGTGCCGTAAAAGTAAGAACACTAGCCTTTTCTCCATCATTTTCTGTAGAGGATAGGGTTGGATTGAAGAAAAACTGGTTGAGACTTAAGGCACCTTTATCTGTTTGAATGATATAATCGATATCTGAACTGCTTTGATCTAAAAGAACCAAAGGTCTTTGGTCCCAGGTCTTGAATTCTTTTAATTCTACCTTTACAATTTCTGCTCCCTTGGAAGAAAAAGCCACAATCATTTTGTCATTTTCCAAAGTGACAATTTCTTCTGTCCCTTTGGTCATTGGGGCAAATACACCAAATTGTCTTTGGGCAATGAGGTCTTGTAAACTGTCAGGTTCAGACAAGATTGGAGTACTGACTACATCTTCAACATCTTTCTCCTGCAATTCAAGGCTTGATGTGGCCTGTTCTTCTTCAATAACTGGCTCTGGTGTAGTTGCAAAGAAAATTGAATACACCAATAATACTGCTGCGAAAAGGATCAGTCCTGTCGCCTGGTTTCTATCCATAGATTTAAGATTATAAGCTTTTCAAAAAGCAAAGGTAACACAAAGAATTTGATGCTGTCCATCTTGACCTTGCGTTACCCTTTCTCTTATCGGGCCGTAAAATTACTTTATTTTTTTATTTTCTATAGCTGCTGCGATAAAACGCACAAATAATGGATGCGGATTTAGCACTGTACTTTTATATTCCGGATGGAATTGGGTCCCCACAAACCAAGGATGCTCTTTGATTTCAATGATTTCAACCAAACCTGATTCAGGATTGATTCCAGCAGGGATCATTCCGTTTTCCTCGATTGCTTTTAGGTATTCATTATTGAATTCGTACCTGTGCCTGTGTCTCTCCAACACCTTGGACTTACCATAGGCCTGTGCCGAACGGCTTCCCTTGCGCAATTCACAGGGATAAGACCCCAACCTCATGGTGCCTCCCATTTGGTCCAGGTTTTTTTGTTCTTCCATCAGGGCAATTACGGGATATTTCGTCTTAGGGTCCATTTCCGTACTGCTTGCGCCTTTTAGCTTCAGTACATTCCTGGCAAATTCGATAACGGCCACTTGCATACCTAAACAAATCCCTAAAAATGGAATTTTGTTTTCTCGGGCGAATTTTACCGTTTCTATCTTACCTTCAAGCCCCCTTTCTCCAAAACCTGGAGCCACAACAATACCATCCAAATCTTCCAGTTTTTTGAAAATATTGTCGGAATGGAGTTCTTCTGAAGAAATCAGACTAAGGTTGACCTTACATTCTGCTGCAGACCCTGCATGCACAAATGACTCAATAATGGATTTGTAAGCGTCCGGCAGGGAAACATATTTTCCAATGAGGCCAATATTCACTTCCTGGGTTGGGTTTTTAAGTCTCCCCAAAAAGTCCTTCCATTGTTCCAGGTCAATGTTGTTTTTATTGCCCAACTTGAGTTTGGTCATTACCCGCTCATCCAATTTTTCCTTTTTCATCAGCAGGGGTACATCGTAGATCGTTTCCGCATCCATGGCTTCAATGACATTGTTTAGCTGC
Organism: Cecembia sp.; assembly: GCF_007126775.1. Classification (GTDB taxonomy): domain Bacteria; phylum Bacteroidota; class Bacteroidia; order Cytophagales; family Cyclobacteriaceae; genus Cecembia. The sequence goes on from NZ_SLAP01000049.1 coordinate 29,465, forward strand.
ACGTTGCAGAAAAGGGCCAACTTCTTTTTGACTTCCAATGGAAGTGGATGTTCGGTTCTACAGACCAATATGTCAGGTTGGATACCTGCTTCCAATAACTGTTTGACAGAATGTTGGGTAGGTTTGGTTTTCAGTTCTTTAGCTGCCGCAAGGTAGGGGATAAGGGTCAGGTGTACTACCAAAAAGTTATTGGCACCAATATCCCATTTGGCCTGCCTGACCGCCTCAATAAAGGGAAGAGATTCGATATCGCCTACACATCCACCGATTTCGGTGATGATGACATCAAATTTGCCTTCTTCCCCCAATTTGAAAAAATTACGTTTGATCTCATCGGTTATATGGGGAATGACTTGTACAGTCTTTCCCAAATATTCCCCTTTTCTTTCTTTGGTTATGACGTTATTGTAAATCCTGCCCGTTGTGACATTATTCGATTGGGAAGTAGGGGTATTAAGAAAGCGCTCGTAATGCCCAAGGTCGAGGTCAGTTTCTGCTCCATCCTCTGTCACATAACATTCCCCATGTTCATATGGATTGAGTGTTCCGGGATCAATGTTCAAATAAGGATCGAATTTTTGGATAGTAACGCTGAATCCCCTGGCTTGTAGCAGTTTGGCCAAAGAAGCCGCTATGATGCCCTTGCCCAGCGAAGAAGTCACGCCTCCGGTAATAAAGATGTATTTGGTGGATGAAGCCATAAGAATGGTAGGATATGATTTTGTTTTGATTCTTATGGGATTCAAAGTTACGTCAAATATTTGATTTGACTTTTGCTTTTTGAAGGAAATTTTAAAATCTCAGGATGATGGTTCTTTAAACCCTTAGGGTAATGGGTCTTTTCCCTTTTTAATAATTAGTTTTGATGAACTGCAGCACCTTTTCCATTTCCCGTCGAATCTCCGATGATCTGTTGAGGTAATTGTTATTCATAAAAGCAAAAGCATAAAATCGACCTGAATCCCCCTTGATATAGCCTACTAAAGCGTGATTATTGCTTATTGTTCCAGTTTTGGCAATAACATATGGTCTTCTTGCGGCGTAATTGTTTTTCAGGGTACCACTGATTCCTCCTTGAGGCAATAACCTGATTAATTCAGACCTGGGCATCATTTCGTCCAACTTGGACATCAGGGTCACCATGGTGCGTGGTGTAATCAGGTTGTGCCTGGAAAGTCCCGAACCATCTACCCATTTGGGTTTATCCGGAAAATCATCCATGTAATTTTTTTTGATATAATCGATGGTCCTTTCGGTATTGAGTTCCCCAAAAAGGCTTTCCGAGACCATCAGAAGGAGTTGTTCTGCAACGAAATTATCACTTTCTATCAGTACCTCTTTCCAGAGTGGGGTCAAACCACCACCTTTGAATACTTTTGCATTTGCAGGTGCCTTTCCTTTGACCAAATTCACTGGTTTACCTATGGTTTCTTCCATGAGTTTTAAAGTGACCTCAGGAGTGGTAATAAATGGGAGCGTAGAAAATTGATTCACATAAAGGCTTGGGTTATAAAGAAAGTTATTGGAATTAAAATCCCTTTGGACACCTCTTATTTCCTTATCAGTCCTGACAAGCATAGCAGAAAAAAGCGGGATATCCGGTACAGGAGTGCGGTTCCTATTGGTGAATGTTACAATATTACCATGCACAGGAAAAGCGGATCTTTCAGGAGAATAAGCATAATAATAATCATCCCATTGCCAACCGTAGCCAAAAGGAGTATCCTTCCAGTTGTCAAAGGAAATATTGATTTTTTGAAAATCCTTAAAAAACTCTTTGAGTTTTGGTTGTGGCAATGGACGGTATTTCCATGAGGGGTCGCCTGTTCCCCATATTGTGATTTCATTGTTGCTATTGACATATCTGAAAGTGATCGTACTGTCCTTAAGCACCAAAAGTGAGGCATAAAAGGTCAATAGTTTTGTAGTGGACGCTGGAATGAAATTCATGTGGCTGTTTTTTTCATAATGCACCCATTGACTGTCCAGATCGTACAGCATAAAGCCTGTCATGTGGTTGTCGAAAAATGAATTTTCCCCCAACAATTCATCCAGTTTTTCAAAACGGCTACGGATTGCTGTTTCCTGAGCTATTAATGGGGAAACAATAGAAAAAAGCAAGCCAATCAATAATAGGTTTTTCTTCATGAATTCAAGACTTTGCAGCAAAAATGATGGTAATCCAAGCTATTATGAAAGCTACTCCGCCTATGGGTGTAATGGCACCCAGCCAGGTAATACCTGAAAGGGAAAGGATGTAGAGCGATCCTGAAAAAATCAGAATGCCGATTAAAAAAAGGCCCATTGCCCATTTAAGCGCTTTCTTTTCGGGTGACATGCTGTACCAGATACTGATGGCAAGCATGGCCAAGGCATGGTAAAAGTGATATTGTACTGCTGTTTCAAAAGTGGCAACCCTAGCATTGGCTTCCAGAAGTGGCTGTAGTCCATGTGCTCCAAAAGCCCCTATACCTACGGCAAGAGCACCTAAAATGGCTGAAATTTGAATAAATGTATGTTTTTTCATCTCAATTGTAATTCCTCTCTCCAAAGATAGCTGTTCCTATTCTCACCATGGTACTTCCAGCTTCCTGGGCCAGAAGATAGTCCCCGCTCATTCCTATTGATAGTTCTTTCATTTCAATATTCTCCGGAAGTGAACTTGATTGTAATTGAGTAAATAAATTTTTAAGTCCTTCAAACTCTGATTTGATCTGTGCATCGTTATCTGTGAAAGTGGCCATTCCCATCAGCCCGATTACCTGAACATGTCCAAGAGTTTTAATTTCTTCAGATTCCAGAAGGGCAATCAATTCATCTTCAGAAAAACCGAATTTGCTGTCCTCAAGTGCAATATGTACCTGAAGGAGACAGGGTATTTTACGGTTATTTTTTTCCGCTTGTTTGTTAATTTCACTCAGTAATTTCAAAGAGTCAACCCCATGGATGAGATATACAAATGGGGCCAGGTATTTTACCTTGTTTCTTTGGAGATGCCCTATCATGTGCCATCGGATGTCTTTGGGTAGTATTTCATACTTTTCAGTAATTTCTTGGACTTTATTTTCTCCAAAATCCCGGATTCCCGCATTATAGGCCTCCATGATTTCTTCCTTGGACTTGGTTTTGCTTACCGCAATCAACTGACATGAGGGATTGATGAATGTATTTTTTATGGAAATAAGGTTTTCTTTAATTGACATTCTTCTATTTTTGATTAATTGGAATCTGTAAATTGAACAAAACAAAGATATGGCGTTATTAGGTACATTGCTAAAAAAAGGCATCAGATTAAGAGAATCTCTGGAACAGGAGTACAGCAATCCCGCTGAACTTCAAAAACAAGAGCTTAAAAAACTCCTGATACAGGCAAGGAATACCGAATTTGGTAAAAAATACCGCTTCGACTTGGTGTTGAAAGAATTTAAAAAACCGAACAAAGATTTTTACAGGGCTTTTTCTTCCATGGTGCCCACCTATAATTATGAAAAGATTTACAATGAATGGTGGTACAGGTTAAGGGCAGGCGAAAAAGATATTACATGGCCTGGAGCAATACGGTACTTTGCCCTGACTTCAGGAACCTCAGGTGCTTCCTCCAAGTACATTCCAATTACGCAGGATATGGTAAAGGCGATCCGGAAGACAGGTGTTCGTCAAATTCTGACATTATCAAAATACGATCTTCCCGATGCTTTATTTACCAAAGGCATTTTAATGCTTGGAGGAAGTACAGATCTGGATTTTAACGGCACCTATTTTTCGGGAGATTTATCAGGGATTACTACCGGTAGGCTTCCGGTTTGGTTTCAAAAATTCTACAAGCCGGGCAAAAAAATCTCGCAAAATAAGGACTGGGGAGAAAAATTGGATCAAATAGTGGATATGGCGCCCAAGTGGGACATTGGTATAATTGTCGGTGTACCTGCATGGTTACAGATTTTGCTAGAAAAAATTATCCAAAAATACCAGTTGAAAACCATTCACGATATCTGGCCCAATCTCATGATTTTTGTTCATGGAGGAGTGACTTTTGAACCCTATAAGAAAGGTTTCGAGCAATTGTTGGCCAGACCCTTGATTTACATGGAAACCTACCTGGCCTCTGAGGGTTTTCTTGCATTTCAGGCATTGCCTGATAGGAGAACCATGCGCTTGGTACTCAATAATGGTATGTTCCATGAATTTGTACCTTTCAATGATGCCAATTTTGATGAAAACGGAGAACTGAAGGACGGTGCACAGATTTTCAAAATAGATGAAATTGAAGAGGGTGTGGACTATGCACTTTTGATAAGCACCTGCGCAGGTGCCTGGCGCTATCAAATTGGAGATGTAGTCCGTTTTGAATCCAAAGCTGAAAGCGAAATTATCATCACGGGAAGAACGAAACATTTTCTCAGCATGTGCGGGGAACACCTTTCTATGGACAATATGAACCGTGCGATTGAACTGGTTTGTGAAGAAATGAACCTTAATGTGCGTGAATTCACTGTCTTGGGCTTACCGGATGGGTCTCTATTCAGGCATCAATGGTTTGTAGGTACAGATGATAAAGTGGACCCTGCTAAATTAATGCAGAGGATTGATGCACACCTTAAAGATCTTAATGATGATTATATCACAGAAAGAAAACATGCACTTAAAAGAGTTTCATGCACCATAGTCAGCCCCAGCCTATTTTATGACTGGCTAAAGGCACATGGGAAAGAGGGGGGACAAAACAAATTTCCAAGGGTCTTAAAAGGTGAAAAAATGGAAGATTGGTTGGCACACCTCGAAAACCACGGAATCAGATCATGATGCAGGCATTGGGAGAAGGGATAAGTATGGGCTTGCTGTTGTCTGCAATGGTGGGTCCCGTATTTTTTACTTTAATTCAAAACAGCATAGAACACGGTTTTAAATATGCAGTAGCCATTGCTGTGGGGATTTTGATTAGTGATTTTCTATATGTTCTGATCACCTATTTTGGAATAAGTTTATTGACACAATTTCCCAATTTCGAATGGTACCTGTCTCTATTGGGAGGCTTCGTTTTGACGGTATTTGGAATTTCATCTTTTTTTAAAAAAGTGAAAGACAGGCCTTCAACTGCCGGTTTCCCCTTATCAGAGGCCAGAAAAAGAACAGGGTTCATCAAGGGTTTTGGGATCAATGGGATCAACCCATTTGTACTGCTTTTTTGGATTTCTATCGCTGGTTTGGTTGCAATCAGGGAAGAGTATAACCGATATGATATTGGTATTTATTATCTGGGTATATTGCTTACTGTTTTTCTTTTTGATCTTTTGAAGGCCTATGTAGCCAAGAGATTGAAGGTATTCATAACACCCCGTGTGATGTTTTTGCTCAATAAGATGGTTGGGATTGCCCTTTTGCTGTTTGGAGCCAGGCTATTTTGGTATGCCTTTACTTTGGGGGAAAAAGCTGCTTGATTAATTACGAAATTCAGTTTTCAAACATTGAGGCAATTCCCTACATTTGTGCAGACAAAAAGGCTACAAAAAACAGCACATGATCCTCTTTTTCCAATCCCCCAATGGTCTGATTTATGCAGTTCAGACAAAAAAACCTCTTGTTTCCCACGATCTTGAAAAATTGATTTGGCTTTTTGGAGAAGCCAAACAATTGGAGGTATCCCATATAGAGGGGAAATTTGCAGGCCCGAGAAAAGAGATGATTACGCCCTGGTCCACCAATGCGGTAGAAATCACGGGCAACATGGGCATAAAGGACATTCAAAGGATTGAGGAATACCATCCTTTAAATGAAGAAGATGGCATTGATCCCATGCTCCAAAAGGTGTATTTGGGCTTGAATCAGGATATTTTCGATATTCATTTGGAGCCTGAACCCATCATGCAGGTAGTGGATATTAAAGCTTATAATCAGCAAGAAGGGTTGGCGCTCAGTGAAGAAGAGGTAACTTATTTGGAAGGAGTAAGCAAGCAATTGGGAAGGCCCCTTTCAGATTCGGAAGTATTTGGGTTCAGTCAGGTAAATTCAGAACATTGCCGCCATAAAATTTTCAATGGGATTTTTGTCATCGATGGGGAAGAAAAAGAGAAAACACTTTTTCAACTGATCAAAGAGACATCTAAAAGGCATCCTAATAAAATTGTATCAGCTTACAAGGATAATGTCGCTTTTGTGGAAGGTCCAAGGGCACAACAGTTTGCTCCTAAAACCCAGGATAAAGCTGATTTTTTTGAGCCGGAGACAATAGATACTGTACTTTCACTGAAGGCAGAAACGCACAATTTCCCGACCACGGTAGAGCCCTTCAATGGAGCGGCTACCGGTTCAGGCGGTGAAATCAGAGACAGACTTGCAGGAGGAACTGCCTCTGTGCCCTTGGCAGGAACAGCGGTCTATATGACGTCTTACCCACGCACAGAAGCAGGGAGAAATTGGGAAAAAAATCTTCCGGAAAGGGATTGGTTGTACCAAACGCCAATGGATATCTTAATCAAAGCGTCAAATGGGGCCAGTGATTTTGGGAATAAATTCGGTCAACCTTTGATTTGTGGATCAGTACTTACTTTCGAACACGAAGAAGGTGGTAAATCCCATGGTTTTGATAAGGTAATCATGTTGGCAGGGGGTATTGGTTTTACCCGTAAGGAATATGCCAAAAAGAATGAACCAGGAAAGGGGGATAAAATTATCGTAATGGGAGGAGATAACTACCGGATAGGTATGGGCGGTGGTGCGGTATCATCAGTGGCTACCGGAGAGTTCAGCAATGCCATTGAATTGAATGCCATTCAGCGCTCCAATCCGGAAATGCAAAAAAGGGTATCCAATGTGATCCGCGCTATGGCTGAAAGTCATGATAATCCGATTATTTCTATCCATGACCATGGAGCAGGAGGGCACTTGAATTGTCTCTCTGAACTGGTAGAGAGTACAGGGGGTACGATCCATTTAGATAAGTTACCAGTAGGAGATCCCACACTTTCAGCAAAGGAGATTATTGGTAATGAGTCCCAGGAAAGAATGGGACTGGTGGTTCATGAAAAAGATGTGGATACGCTTCAGCGCATTGCAGAAAGAGAGAGAGCGCCCTTTTATGTAGTAGGTGAAACCACAGGGGATATGCATTTCAAATTTGAAAATATGCAGACAGGGGATAAGCCTGTGGATTGGAGCTTGGCCTATATGTTTGGCAGTTCCCCCAAAACTGTCTTAGAAGATCAGACCCAAGTACAATCTTTCAGAGCCCCTGAGTATAGTGCTGAAACAATAAAAAGTTATATTGAGGAAGTACTTCAGCTCGAGGCTGTGGCCTGTAAGGATTGGTTGACCAATAAGGTGGACCGTTCAGTTACCGGAAGGGTGGCCAAGCAGCAGACAACCGGGGAAATCCAACTTCCTTTGAATAATGTGGCAGTAATGGCCCTTGACTTTACCGGGGACAAGGGAATAGCCACCTCTATTGGGCATGCTCCTGTAGCAGCTTTGGCAGACCCTGAAGCGGGGTCAAGACTTTCAATAGCGGAAGCTTTGACCAATTTGGTTTGGGCACCCCTCACGGATGGATTGGCAGGGGTATCGCTCAGTGCCAATTGGATGTGGCCGGCCAAAAACCCTGGTGAAAATGACAGACTGTATAGGGCTGTAAAGGCCATTTCAGATTTTGCTATCGAATTGGGCATCAATGTGCCCACAGGTAAGGACTCCTTGTCCATGACTCAAAAATATCCTGGAGGAAAAACAGTTTATTCACCGGGAACGGTCATTATCTCTACGGTAGGGGAATGTGCAGATCCAAAAAAAGTGGTTTCGCCTGATTTGAAGCCAATTCCTGGCAGCAAGGTGTATTATATTGATTTTTCGAAGGATACTCCAAAATTAGGAGGGTCTAGCTTTGCTCAGGTGCTGAATACGATTGGAAATGAAACGCCGGATATAGTAGACAGTCAGTATTTCAGTACTGCCTTTATGGTAGTTCAGAAATTGATAGAAAAAGGAGAAGTACTGGCAGGTCATGACATTTCCTCGGGTGGCTTGATTACAGCACTTTTGGAAATGTGTTTCCCTTCTACCCAAGTCGGTCTCAATATAAAATTAGACCGTTTGACTGAAAAGGATTTGATCAAGTCACTTTTTGCAGAGAACCCTGGCGTTTTGATCCAGGTCAATAATATTGAAAGGACAAGGGCTGTATTGGAAAATTACGGAATTGACTATGTTTCCATCGCGGATGTGACATTGGATGGACAGGTACATCTTTTGGGAACTGATCTGCATTTAGGGGTGGCCGAGATGCGGGATACCTGGTTCAGGTCTTCCTATTTACTGGACAAGCAACAAAGTGGTGCTGATTTGGCTGCAGAGAGGTTTAAAAATTACAAAATGCAAGCCCTTTCTTATCAATTTGATGAAAATTGGAAGGGGACTTTTGACAGTTTTTTCTTAAATCCTTACCGAAGAGAAGCATCTGGAAAAAGAGCCGCTATTATTCGTGAAAAGGGGGTAAATGGCGACCGGGAAATGGCATACTCACTTTGGTTGGCAGGATTTGATGTAAAGGATGTACATATGACAGACCTTGTTTCAGGAAGGGAAAATCTGGAAGATGTGCAGATGATAGTTTTTGTGGGCGGCTTTTCCAATTCTGATGTTTTGGGTTCTGCCAAAGGCTGGGCAGGGGCTTTCCTTTACAATGAAAAGGCAAAAAAGGCATTGGATAATTTTTATGCGAGAAAAGACACCTTATCGCTTGGTGTTTGTAATGGATGCCAGCTGATGGTAGAATTGGGATTGGTTGCAGGTGACCATGACAAAAGGCCAAAGATGCTGCATAATTCCAGTCATAAATTTGAATCGGCCTTTGTAAATGTGAGTATTCCTGAAAACAATGCCGTGATGCTGAAGAGCCTGGCAGGACAAAGGCTAGGCGTATGGGTAGCGCATGGAGAAGGGAAATTCCAACTACCTCAGCCAAAAGATACTTATCATATTGGAATGACCTATTCTTATGAAGCTTATCCAGGAAACCCGAATGGTTCTGATTATGCCGTTGCCGGGATAGCTTCGAAAGATGGAAGACATTTGGCCATCATGCCGCATATTGAGCGTTCCATCAAGCCTTGGAACTGGCCCTATTATCCAACCGAAAGACAGGAAGAAGAAATCACGCCATGGGTTGAGGCTTTTGTGAATGCCTTTAAGTGGGTAAGTGAGAGGAAGGAAATATGATGTACCAAGTAAAATGTACAATGTACCAAGTATAGACGAGCTTGCTTACCTTTAGGTGGGGGAGACGAGAGGTTAGAAGCGAGAAGCGAGAGGTTTGAGACAAGAAAATGTGGGATTTCGGAAGTCGGATTTCGAAAGTGGGTGTACCAAGTATGATGTACCATGTGCCAGGAAAAAGGGATAGGTGAGAGGACTGAGCGTTAAAAAAAATGTCCCTTTGGACCCCCGAATCCCAATAATTATCGGGACGGGGTAGCACTGGACCAGAATGTAGGACGGGATTAATAAGAGCCAAGTCAACAGTAAAAAGTGTCCATGGACTCAGTGAACAATGAACCCATTCGATAGCTTGGTTCGACATGCTCACCACATCGCAGGGCATCGCTTTGAACTTTTTGAACAAGGCAGGTTCAGGGTTCAGATAATCCTGTGATCTTAAAAGCCACCGTCTTCACCCTTTTGGTAGGAACGCCTTCAATGTCTTCTTCAAGAATCAATTGACTGGCCTGATCTTCTTCAAAAACATCCTTTATGTCTTTAATTTGACCAAAAGGGACCTGATTTTTTAAGAACGATTGGATCCATTTATTGGAAGGCTTTTTAAGGAAAGCTTCTTTCAAATATCCGGTTAATGCTGTCCTATGTTGGACCCTGGAAGCATTTGTTTCAAACCTTGAATCAGCAATCAGTCCAGAAAGCTCCAAAACATGGCATAAACTTTCAAACTGCTTATCGCTGCCTATGGCGAGTACGATCCATTTTCCATCCCAACATTGAAAGGTTTCTCCGTAAGGAGCAATATTGGGGTGCAAGGAGCCTATTCTTTGGGGAATATGCCCATTCATCAGCCAGTTGGAGGCCTGATTGGCCAAGGCCGTAACCCCGGCTTGATAAAGAGAGACACTGACTTTCCTTCCTTTTCCGTCTTTGGCTCTTTCCAACAAGGCACAAAGGATACCCTCTTTCAATTGATGGGCAGCCAAAATGTCTATTATGGCCAAGGGCAATTTCAGGGGAGGAGCGTCAGATTCTCCATTCATGGACATGTAACCCGTCTCTGCCTGCAGTACTACATCATAAGCTACCCTTGGATCCTGTTCAGAAAAGCCAATAATTTCTCCATAGATCAAGGTGGGGTTTTTCTTGTACAAAGTTTCATAGTCTAATTTGAGCTTCAGGGCATCTCCTGGCTTGAAGTTAAGCAGCACAACATCCGCTGTTGCTACCCATCCCAACACCTCTAGGTAATCTGCTTCATTTTTGAGATCTCTTAGCAGGGTTTTTTTACCAAAATTGGCTGCGGCATAATAGGCTGATACAGCATGTTGCCGATTTTCTTCAGGTATTTTCCATTTTCTGGTAACATCTCCATCAGTCAATTGATTTTCAACTTTAATCACTTCAGCGCCGAGTTCTGCAAAAAAAGTACCGACTAAGGGTCCTGCCAACACACTGGATAGTTCAAC
>NZ_SLAP01000177.1 GCF_007126775.1 Cecembia sp.
AATTTTCCGATGGCTTCGCTATCCTTGAGCAGGATCGCTGCCTCCTTCTGCACATAGGCCATGGCATTTTTGCTTTGATGGTCTTCTGCCACATTGGGAGATGGGATAAATATTACCGGTTTGCCCACCAAACTCAGCTCGGATACAGAAAGGGCCCCCGCTCTGGACACTATCAGGTCGGCAGCGGCATAAGCCAAATCCATCTCTTTGATAAATTCTCTGACATGGATATGCTTCAGGGCCGAAAGCTTGACCTTTTCAGCCATATCCTCATAATAAAATTTACCGCTTTGCCAGAGCAACTGATACCCCTCATCTTCAAAGGCCTTCATGTCTGCCAAAACTGCCCTGTTGATGGTTCTGGCTCCCAGGCTTCCACCCAAGACCAAAATGGTCTTCCGATCTGCATCGAGATCAAAATGTGCCCATGCTTTTTCTTTTTTACCGGAAAGGTCAAGGATATCCTTTCTTACCGGATTGCCCGTGTATTGGATCTTTTCTTTAGGGAAAAATTTATCCATCCCCAAATAGGCTACACATATACTTTTTGCCTTTTTTGCCAAAATTTTATTGGTCAGGCCCGCATAGGAATTCTGCTCCTGTATCAGCGTAGGAATTCCTCTTTTTTGCGCTGCATACAAAACCGGTCCACTGGCATATCCTCCAACACCTACCACAGCCTTGGGAGCAAATGCTTGCAGGATGTCCTTGGCCATCCCAAGACTCTTTAACAGTTTGAAGGGAAAACTCAGATTAGAAAGACTCAGACTTCTTTGAAGTCCTGCCACAGGCAGCCCTTTTATCTCATATCCTGCTTCTGGCACCTTGCTCATTTCCATTTTTCCATCTGCACCGACAAACAGGATTTTTGCTTCTGGATGCGCTTCTTTCCAGGCATTGGCTATGGCAATGGCAGGATAGATGTGGCCACCTGTCCCTCCTCCGCTTATTATGATGCTATATGTCTGTTGCGCTTCCTTCATTTAAACAACTGTTTGAAATGCTTTCCTTGGCTTATTCTTTTCTGTAGAACCTTCTATGGAATCTGCGTGATCCCCTCTTGATATGCTGAGTATAATACCCACCGAAAACCCTGTAAATACCAAAGAAGTACCTCCCATGCTCAGCAGGGGCAAGGGTAATCCCGTAATTGGGCCTAAACCTACCGCCACAGCCATATTGACCATCGCCTGAAGGACCAAGGCAAAGCTTAGTCCGGCTGATAGCAGCCCACCAAAGGGCTTGGTAGATGTGGCAACTATCCGCATCCCCCTGTAAAGCAGCGCCAGATAAAGAAACAATACCGTAGCACCTCCTATCAATCCATATTCTTCAATAATTATGGCATAAATGAAATCCGAGTAAGGGTGTGGAAGGGTATTTCTTTGCTCTGATTTCCCGGGGCCCTTCCCTGTCACCCCACCTGTAGAAATCGCTATAAATGACTGTTCAGCCTGAAATGGAATCTCCTCATTGGATGTGAACTTTTCTATCCTTGAAAAGAAAGTCCCTCCCCGCTGCCCTAAAAAGACAGATGCCGATAGAAATACTGCCCCGACCAAAACCACCGCCAAAATAAATTTGGCCGGTACCCTGCCAATAAACATCAGCAACAAGCAGGTGGCAAACAACAATAAAGCAGTGCTCATATTGGCAAGTCCTATCAGCATGGTGATAAAACCTATCACCAGGATCATGGGAAGGAATGCTCTTTTAAAATCTCCTATATCCTTTTGCTTTTTGGCCAATAAACTCGCTAAAGTGGCGATAAGCGCAAGTTTGGCAATATCAGATGGCTGAAAGGCTTTATTGATCCCAGGGATGGTCAACCACCGGTTGGCATCGTTGACAGTAGAGCCAAAAGCATATGTAATGAGCAACAAAGGGATGGAAACTGCCAGAAGGAATTTACCTATCAGTCCATAATATTTATAAGGTATTTTGTGGGCTACCCACATCACAATAAGGCCCATCGCCACCATCATGGAATGGTCAAGTAGGTATTTTTCAGTATTTCCGCCTGTATATTTATAGGCCAGTGAACCCGTTGCAGAATACACCACAAGAATGCTGATGATAGATAAAAGAATTACTATCCCCCAGATGATGGGATCTCCTTTTAAATTTCTGTCAATCCATTCTTTGAATCTTGCCATCATGCCTTTTGTAGTTTTAATTGGTATACGGCTTCTTTAAACTGCTCTCCTCTTTCCTCATAATTCCTGAAGAGATCAAAACTGGCACAAGCAGGTGATAGCAGAACCAAATCTCCTTCCTGGGCAAATTCCTGTGCCCATGTAACTGCTTGGACAATATCTTTGGTCTCTTTGATCTGATCAATTTTTCCTTGAAAAGCTTTTTTCAATTTCTCATTATCCAGACCCAAACAGATCAGCATTTTTACTTTGTCTTTGACCAAAGCATCCAATGCGCTGTAATCATTGCCCTTGTCAACCCCCCCTGCAATCCAAATAACTGCTTGCTGAAAGCTGTCCAGGGCAAAGGCAGTAGCATCTACATTGGTGCCTTTGCTGTCATTTATAAAAACAACTCCATTAATAGACGTTACGGGTTCCATGCGATGGGCAGCATTTTTGAAATCCTGCAAGCCTTCGCGGATGGCTTTTTCCCCAACACCGGCCAAAATGGCCCCTATTCCCGCCATCATGCTATTCAGCATATTGTGCTTCCCTTTAAGGATGATTTCATCCTTAGAAATGCCCATATTTTTATCATGGGCATTTATGGCCAAATTCTGTCCATCAAAATATCCGCCATGGATCTGTTTTGTATGCAGCGACACCAGGTATTTGGCAGCGGCTACTGGCTTGGCTTGCAGTCCTTTTTTACTCAGGATATCATCTGCATTTAGAATAACCGCCTGATTGGCATCCATTTTCTTGAACAATGACATTTTAGATGAAATGTAATTGTCCAATTGATAATCATAGCGGTCCAGATGGTCAGGAGTGATATTGGTCAACATCGCGATAGAGGGCTTAAAATTGATGAACCCATCAATCTGAAAACTGCTGGTTTCCAGCACCCACCAATCATGATCCTTATCTGCCAGTTGGGCTGCCCAGCTCCTTCCTACATTGCCTGCTAAACCTACATCAAGTCCCCCCTTTTTCAAGAGGTGGTAAGTAAGCATGGCAGTAGTAGTCTTGCCATTGGTTCCTGTCACCGCGATTACCTTCCCCTTAGAAAAGCGGTAGGCAAATTCCAATTCATCAATCACAGGTATGCCTTTATCCATGGCTGCTTTTACCACTTCGGCCTTGGGGGGAATTCCAGGACTTTTTATCAATTCCTCTGCGTCCAGTATCCTCCCCATATCATGTCCCCCTTCCTCGAAAGGTATAGCAGCTGATTCCAGCTTGGCTTTTCTGGCAGGATTGATACTGCCGGCCTCCGATACCCATACAGCATAGCCGAGCTTCACGGCCAGCAATGCTGCGCCGATTCCGCTTTCTCCTGCTCCCAATATGGATATCTTCCTTTTCATTTATCTTAGTTTCAATGTCGCCAAAGTGATAATTGCCAAAAGGATCCCCACAATCCAGAAACGGGTGGAAATTTTGGCTTCATGTATATTTTTCTTTTGGTAATGGTGGTGAAGCGGAGACATCAGAAATATCCTCCTGCCCTCTCCATATTTCCTTTTTGTATATTTAAAATAGCTGACCTGCATGATCACAGAAACATTTTCGATAACAAAAATCCCGCAAAGAACAGGCAACAAAAGTTCTTTTCTCAAAGCCAGGGAAAGTACTGCAATCACACCTCCAAGCATCAGACTACCGGTATCTCCCATAAATACCTGGGCCGGATAGGCATTGTACCATAGAAAGCCAATGCAAGCACCCACAAATGCCGAGCAAAAAATCACGAGCTCAGCGGAGTTTGGAATGAAAAAGACATTTAAATACTGTGAAAAAATGGCATTACCGGAAATGTATGCAAAAATGGCAATGGTCAGGCCTATAATGGCCGATGTACCTGCTGCCAGTCCGTCAATACCGTCTGTTATATTCGCTCCATTTGATATGGCTGTAATAATAAAAATCACTAACAAAATGTAAAGCACAGGTGTCATGCTTTCTCCAAGAAATCCTAAGAAATTCTCATAATTCAATTCATTGTTTTTGAGGAAAGGAATCGTGGTCTTGGCTACTTTCACATCCCTGAAGGCCGGAGTCTCCACCACGCCCTCTTCTATGGATACCGGGTTTGTAAATTCCCTTACCACAACCCCCTCATGAAAGTACAGGGTAACTCCTACAATGATACCTACAGTGATCTGCCCAATAATCTTAAACCTACCGGCCAGTCCCTCTTTATTTTTTTTGAAGACCTTAATATAATCATCCACAAATCCTATTCCCCCCAACCAAACAGTGGTGATCAGCAAAAGGATAATGTAAATATTATTGACATTGGCAAAAAGTAAAGTGGGAACGATAATCCCTGCTATCATCATAAGACCGCCCATGGTAGGTGTACCTTTTTTCTCCACCTGTCCGGTAAGTCCTAAGTCCCTTACAGTTTCTCCTATTTGCTTTTTCCTGATCCAATTGATGATGTTTTTGCCAAAAGTGATGGTTATTATCAAAGACAGCAATGCCGCCATACCTGCCCTGAAGGAGATATACTTGAAAACTCCGGTTCCCGGAATGTCCAAAACACTGTCCAGATATTCAAAAATCGGGTATAACATAGTTAACTTTTGTTCAACAAATTGAGCATCTCTTTTACTACCTTTCTATCATCAAAAGGATGCTTTACCCCTTTGATTTCCTGATAGGTTTCATGTCCCTTACCAGCGATCAGAATGATATCTCCTTTATTGGCCATCATTCCAGCCATCTTGATCGCTTCTCTACGGTCTTCTATGGCAATGGTCTTTTTGAAATCCACAGGATTGATACCTGCCTCCATCTCTCTGATGATGGATGTGGGTTCTTCATCCCTTGGATTATCTGAGGTTAAAATTACCTTATCGCTGAATTGGGTTGCAATCTTAGCCATGATAGGCCGCTTTGTCCTATCGCGGTTTCCGCCACAGCCTACAACAGTAATCACCTGTTCTCCTCCTGTTCTGACTCCTTTGATGGTCTTCAGGACATTTTCCAATGCGTCAGGAGTATGGGCATAATCTACTATGGCCGTGATTCCATGAATAGAAATCCTATCAAAACGCCCCTGGGCTCCCGGTACCTTGGATAACTGCATTAAGACCTCTTCTTCATCTTCTCCCAATAAAACCGCAGATCCAAAAACAGCCATCAAGTTATAAGCATTGAATTCACCGATCATCCTGAACCAGATCTGCCTGTTATTGATATCCAGTTCCAGTCCTTCTATGGTATTAGAAAGTATTTTGGCTTTATAATCAGCCGGATATTTCAATCCGAAGCTTTGATGTACAGCACGGCAATTCTGCAGCATCACCATCCCCCTTTTATCATCCGCATTGACGAGGGCAAAAGCATCTTTAGGCAATTCGTCAAAAAGCTTTTTCTTGGCCTTTATATAGGCATCAAAGGTGCCGTGATAATCCAAATGATCGTGGCTAATATTTGTAAATACCGCCCCTGTTAGATACAGTCCGGCAATTCGTTCCTGAACGATGGCGTGAGAGGACGCTTCCATAAAGCAATGGGTGCAACCTTCATCTAACATTTCCTGAAGCAATGCCTGAATAGCCAGTGCATCCGGTGTCGTATGTGTGGCAGGTACAACCCTGTCATTGATTTTATTCTCCACTGTGGAAAGAAGTCCCACATTATAGCCCATTTCTCTGAAAAGCTGATACAGCAAGGTGACTGTGCTGGTCTTACCATTGGTGCCGGTAACCGCGACCAACTTTAACTTCTCAGATGGATTTTCATAGAAATTTGAGGCCATTATACCCAAAGCTCTGGAAGAATCTGCAACCTCAACATAGGCCACTTCTTTGTTTAAAACAGCCGGTAGTTGCTCACAGATAATACAGGAAGCCCCTTTTTCCAGAGCGGTATCAATATACGCATGTCCATCTGTCTGCGTGCCTTTGATGGCCACAAAAGCAGCTCCCTTTTCCACCATTCGGCTATCAAATGCAAGCTGTTTTACCTCCACTTCCATATCTCCTATGGTAGAGGTCAAAGAGACTTTATACAGTATATCTTTCAGTGCCTTCATTTTATCCCAGAATCAGGTTGATGACATTATTTTGTTGAACAGGTGTCCCAGGGCTGATGGATTGGTTTCTCACTCTTCCTCTACCTTGGTACACCACCCTTAAACCTTTATTTTCCAATACATATAGGGCATCTCTCAAGGGAAGTCCGCTCACATCAGGTACCGTCGGCGCTTCAGTTGGCGTGGATTTCCATTGTATTGATTTGGATTGTGCTACAGATTTGACCCATCCTTCACCTTGACCATCGAAATGATTGGAAATCCCGAAAAGGTTACATATCATCTGCAGTTCATCTACTTTACCAGCCTGAATGTAAGGGAGTTCATTCCCTGCTTGGGCGATGTAATTTTCATCTGCTGTTTTTCTATTGATCTTTAAATCCTGCGCATAGATCTTATCTGCAATTTCCTTGAATACAGGAGCGGAAACATCCCCTCCATATGCATTGAAGCCCTTAGGGCTGTCTATCACAACAATGGCACTGTATTTTGGCTTATCCGCTGGAAAATAGCCTGCAAAGGAAGTATAATACCGCTGGGTATACCTTCCATCTACCAGTTTTTGAGCAGTTCCGGTCTTGCCTGCTATCCTGTACTCATCGGTATAGATATTTCGGGCTGTACCGTTTTCGACTACCCCTTCCAGGAGTTCCTGTAAGTTTTTGATGGTCTTTTCAGAGGCAATGGCCTTTCTAATTATCTCGGTCTGATACCTTTTCTCAATGGTATTCCCCCTGGCGATGGCCTGCACAAGCATAGGCTTGACTACCTTACCATTATTGGCAACGGCATTGTATAACATCAGGGTATGCATTGGTGTCAATTTGGCTTCGTAGCCAATAGACATCCAAGGCAAAGTGGTTCCATACCAATATTTTTCACTGGGTTTTTTGAAATATGGAGCACCTTCCCCTCGCAATTGAAACCCAATGGGCTGATCTAAACCAGCTTTTTCTACATAGGCCACAAACTTGGATGGGTATGGACCGAAATGTTGATCTACCAATTTAGAAATACCTACATTTGATGATTTTTCAAATGCCTCTTTTACGCTTATGACCCCGTATCCCCCATGTTTTACATCCCGCATGATCCGATCATAAAACCTAAAAGTGCCATTCCCAGTGTCTACCTTATCGCTGAGACTGACTTTACCTTCTTCAAGCAAAGCCATCATGCTAAGTAACTTAAATGTAGAACCCGGCTCCGTCAAACCCTGATCTCCTATTGCGAAATTATAGTTTTCACCATAGCTTCCATTTCTGTTCTTTTGTAAATTGGCAATGGCCTTTATATGCCCTGTTTCCACTTCCATGACAATGACACTTCCAAATTCAGCGTCTTTATTCATCAACTGCCTAAGTAAAGCAGACTCAGCAACATCCTGGATATTGACATCCAATGTGGTCAACACATCGTATCCATCATCTGGTTTGACATCTGCAGCATCAAAAACCGGTTTCCATGAACCACCGGCAATACGTTGGAACAAAGCCTTTCCATTTTTTCCTTCCAAATAGTCATTGAAACTGTATTCTATGCCCACCCCGTACTTATCTTCATTCAAAAATCCAACCGTTCTGCTGGCGAGGTTATTAAAGGGGCGGTAACGCTTTTCTACTTTTTCAAAAATAATCCCGCCTCCCATTCTACCATTTCGGAAAATAGGCCATTGAGACATTTTCTGCATGTCCTGATAACCAATCTGTCTTCTATTAAGTATGAGGTAACGCTTGCCATTACTTCTTGCATCAGAAATCATCCGCTTATAAGAATCTGAGGATCTGTCCCGGTAATAAGATGACAGCAACAAGGATAAAGAATCAATACCTGTCCTGAAAATATCATCCTTGGCTACCATGGGATCAAATACTACCCTGTAAAATGGCAAACTGGTAGCCAATAGGCTTCCATCCGCTGCATAAATATTCCCCCGGGTGGCACTCACTTGTCTGAACTGAAAATTCATCGATTCGGATTTTGCCGCCCATTTCTCCCCCTCCACAAATTGCAAATGAACAATCTTGTAAAAGATTGCACCTGCAATTAAGGCGACCGCTATAAAAGCAATCCTGACCCTCAACACTATGGAACGTTTGATATTCACTTTTTAGCTTTGATTTTGACTGGTGGCTCACTGATTTCTACTATTCCAAATGGCGCAATTTTCCTGGCCACCTCAGACTGTTTACTGCTCAACATATATTCTGCCTCCAGCGTGGTCACATCTGCTCTAAGGTCTTCCACTTCACGCTGTACTACTTCTATTTTCCGGATCAGGTTTTCTGCCCGGTGATTACTCCAGATATACACCAAAGCCAGTAAGGCCACGTACAAAAATGGCGGTACAAACTTTACAGGAATTCCTTCTCCTAAGAAGCCTTTTACATCCAGCTTTTCCTCAATAATGGTAAAGAGGTTTTTTCCACTGCTTTTTTGAGAGGCTCCCTTTTTGACTTTCTTCCTAAAAGTGTTCTGTTTCATCCTTACAGTTTTTTTGCAATCCTCAGTTTTGCACTCCTTGCACGGCTATTCTTTTCAATTTCTTCGATACCTGCAGTAATGGCTTTCCGGCTTACAGGTTCCAGTGGCCTGATCAGATTGCCGAAAAAATCCTTTTCAACCTCTCCTTGGAATTTACCCTTGTTGATAAAGTTTTTTACCAGCCTGTCCTCCAGAGAATGATAGCTCATGATGACCAATCTTCCCTCAGGTTTCAATACCTCCACCGTCTGCAACAACATTTCTTCCAATGCACCCATTTCATCATTTACTTCAATGCGAAGCGCCTGAAAGACCTGCGCAAAATATTTAAACTCCTTTCCACGAGGAGCGAAACGCTTCAAAAATTGCTTGAAACCCTCCGTGGTAGTAAAAGCTTGTAATGCCCTTTCGGCTACCACCGACTGGGCAAGCGTTTTGGCGTTTTTTACCTCTCCATATATTCCGAAGATCTTATGAAGACTGCTCTCCTCATAAGTATTCAGGATCTCTTTGGCCGTAAGTGAAGACGATTGACTCATTCGCATGTCCAATTCTCCTTCAAACCTGGTCGAAAAACCCCGCTGAGGTTCATCAATCTGATGGGATGAAATCCCTAAATCAGCCAGGATCCCATCAACTTTGGATACACTGTACAGCCTAAGGTATTTTTTAAAATCTCTAAAATTGGCCTGAATGAAAGTAAAGTGTGCATCTTCGGGGATGTTGGCCTCAGCGTCACTGTCTTGGTCAAAACCATAAAGGTGACCTCCTTGCAAATGCTTGAGTATTTCTCTGGCATGCCCGCCACCACCAAAAGTGAGGTCAACGTAAATTCCATTTGGGTCAATAGCCAAAGCCTCAATGCAGGGGCCAAGCATTACGGGAATATGGTAGTTTTGAACGGTCATGGCTAAGAGAGGTATTTATCCATCAACTGTGAAAGTTCAGCCTGGTCCGCGACTATATTCTGACGGTATTTTTCAGGACTCCATATTTCGATAAATCCACCGACTCCGATCAAAATTGCATCTTTGTCGATACCTGCCCACATTGAAAAAGTTTTGGGAATCAAAAAACGGCCTGCATTGTCCAACTCCACCTCAGTCATGCTCTCAAAAAAACTTCGCTTTATAAGCCTCTGTACCGGATCACGGTCAGAAAGTGAACTGATCTGATGTAATAGTTTCTTAAACTCAATTTGGGTGTACAACGCAAGACAGCCATCGTCTCCCTGTCGCAAAATGAGTTCGCTACCATTAGACTCTGGAATTGCCGCCTTGATTTTGGCAGGCAAAGCCAGACGTCCTTTGGCATCGACCTTACATTCATACCGACTGTTGAACATTCCCATGGGCTTATCTTGAGCTTGCTTTAAACACAAAAGTAAAAAAAGCTTTCACACATTCCACCACTTTCTCCCACTTTTCTCCACTTTTTTTTAAAACTATCTAAAAGTTTCAATTATCACAACAATTTTCTGAAAAATTACCCATTATTTATCTTGACTTCCAATAAGTTGGAAAATATTAAACAATAGTCAAAAAAGCTTTTTAATGATGAATTTTATAGATTTTTAAATAAAAAAAGAGATTAGAAGAGATTCAAACCCACTAAAAGACAAAATTAGGGATAAAAGTGGGAGAATTTCCCATAATTTTCATCTTTAAGTCTTGTATACGTCTGTTTAAAGACCGCTGGTAAAATAATTTTCAATATTTTTAAACAATTTGATGGTCAATTCCCTTTACCCTACCATATTTGTAGAGTTTAATTATCCGCAATCTCTTCTCTTACCTGAACCTGCTTATCATGACACAAAAAAATCTGTTTAAAATTCTATTTTCATTGCTTCTAGTAGGACTTTTTTCGTGCAATGAAAAACAAAAAAACGAATCTAAACTGCATGGTAATTACCACGCGGTGCTGAATATCAGCGATCATATTGTACCTTTTTTCTTAAATCTAAACCAGGTTGGTGAGAAATGGACTGCAGAAATCATCAATGGTGAAGAGGTTTTAGATTATGATGAAGTGTATCTGAAAGAAGACTCCCTCATAATTGTCATGGGAGTTTTCGATGCGGAAATCAGGGCAAAAGTAAATAAGGATGGAAGTCTTAGTGGGGAATTTGTGAAAAATAATGTCACTGGATATCGGATTCCTTTTGAAGCAAAAACAAACCCTGGGCAGCGATTCCCAACTGAGGCAGATCCCCAAACCGATTTTTCTGGGAAATGGAGGACGGTTTTCAAGGATGAAAAAGGGAATAACTATGATGCGATTGGTATTTTTGAACAAGAAGGCAAGCAAATCAAGGGTACCTTCTTGACCAAATTAGGGGATTATCGTTTTTTGGATGGCAATGTTGAGGGAAATACATTTTACCTCAGTGCCTTTGATGGAAGTCATGTCTATTATTTTGAAGGATCACTTAACAATGGGGAACAGCTTGAGGGTAAATTTAGAAGTGGTCCCAGATATGCAGAAAGCTTTACTGCGGTAAGGGACGATTCATTTGAACTTCCCGATGCTTATTCGCTCAATTATTTAAAACCAGGATTTGATAAACTTACATTCACTTTCCCTGACTTAGAAGGTAAACCGGTATCGTTAGAGGATGAGGCATATAAGAATAAAGTGGTTTTGGTACAGCTATTTGGCAGCTGGTGTCCTAATTGCATGGATGAAACCAAGTTTTTGGCAAATTGGTATAAAAACAACCAATCAAGGGGAATTAAAATCATCGCCTTGGCCTTTGAAAGCAAGCCTGATTTTGATTACGCCAGTAAGCGTGTGGCAAAAACCAAGGAGCGATTAGGTGCAGATTATACATTTCTTATCGCAGGGGAAAGCAATAAGGAAAAAGCATCTCAGGCCTTACCTGCATTGAATCAGGTTATTGCCTTCCCTACATTGATATACTTAGACAGAAATGGGAAGGTAGTAAAAATACATACCGGCTTCAATGGGCCCGGAACTGGAGATTACTATCAACAGTGGGTAGAAAGCCATGAAAACTTGATCAATGAATTGTTGGAAGGATAAGGAGGAAAGAAATTCTATCTTATAATTCCTTCGTTATTTCTTTCTTTCAATGGTATACCTTACTAGTCCATCCAGTGAGTTTTTGTAATCCGAATCAGGAAAGTCTGCCAATAAGGCCATGGCTTCTTCAAAATAATTGTTCATGACCCCTGTGGCATATCCGAGTCCTCCGGATTTTTTGACAAATTCAATTACTTGGTTTACCGCTTTTTTATCTTCGTTTTTATTTCGGATCAGGTAAATGATTTTTTTCTTTTCCATCCACGAGGCATTGTTTAAGGCATATATTAATGGTAAAGTCATTTTTTTTTCTTTAATATCAATACCAACAGGTTTGCCGATCTCATCTTCTCCATAATCGAAAAGATCATCTTTAATCTGAAAAGCCATCCCCACCTTTTCACCAAAATCCCTCATCTTATCAATCAATGTTGCATCTGCCCCCGAGGTTGCGGCACCTACCGCACAGCAGGAAGCAATAAGACTCGCTGTTTTTTGACGGATAATTTTATAATATACCTCTTCTGTAATGTCGAGTTTTCTTGCCTTGGCGATTTGTAATAGCTCTCCTTCAGACATCTCCCTTACTGCATTGGATACTATCTTAAGCAGATCAAAATCCCCATTGTCCACGCTGAGCAATAAGCCCCTGGAGAGGAGGTAATCCCCAACCAAAACGGCAATTTTATTTTTCCAAAGCGCATTGACAGAAAAAAATCCTCTTCTGTAGTTGGCATCATCTACCACGTCATCATGGACCAGAGTAGCTGTATGCAATAATTCGATAAGAGCGGCCCCCCTGTAAGAAGCCTCGGTGATCCCCCCACTTACGCCAGCTGTCAAAAACACAAACATAGGGCGCATCTGTTTGCCTTTCCTCCGCACGATATAATTGGTGATATGATCGAGAAGCTTGACTTTACTTTTCATAAAGTCTCTGAACTTCTTCTCGAATACCTCCATTTCGGTGGCTATAGGAGCTTGTATCTGTTTGAGGTCGGATTTCATAAAAGCATCAGGGTACAATAATACAATGGAATCGGGGCTGTACAAAACCCTTGTACCAATTTAATTTATACTTGAAACCCCTATTTGAATACAAACGTTTTGGATTCGCGCAATAAAATGAAAAAAGTCAGTCCACTCACGATTTTTATTATCTTTGCTTTTAGGTCAAAACTGAAAACACTTGGCGGAAGGATACATCAAGCATCAATATGAGCCTATTCTCCCTCAGAAGGATGAATGGCCGGTTGTCAAATTGAGCAAAACCAGAAAGGATTTTGTAAAGCGGGTGGCTGAAGCCAGCAAGAAATCTGTTCTTGAAATTACCGGCAATAACCTTGATCTTCTCAAAGAGGAACTGGAAACCACGCTTTATCGGGAGAAGCTGAGAATCAAACAGAATCCATGGGCCGTAGATCCGGATGATGAATCAGATTTTTGGAGGAATGTGAAGCACGTTCTGGTGCAGACAAGTTCGGATCCCCACCTGAATAAAAGTCAGAAAAAGAAAAAATACCTTGAGGTTCTGGATGATATTTCCATGAGGTATGCCGAAGAGATCGCAAGTAATTTTGTGCATACCCATTATAAAGTGACCAGAAGGATTGTTACTTATGGGTTTTCCAGACTTTTGAATGCAGCACGGGTCAAAGGCATCAAATCCCTTTTCAGCAATCAATATACTTTACAAGATAAAATACAAATCGTAGGAGAAACTGACCAGATCAGGGAACTGGCGTCCAAAGGGACCATTGTGATGGTCCCGACCCATTTTTCCAACTTGGACAGTATTCTTATCGGCTGGATCATATCCGTTTTGGGACTCCCTCCTTTTATATATGGTGCAGGACTTAACCTGTTCAATATTGGGATTTTCGCCTATTTCATGAATGCCTTAGGTGCTTATAAGGTAGATAGGAGGAAAAAGAACCTGCTTTACTTGGAGACCTTAAAAACCTATTCTTCTGAGGCCATCCAATTTGGAGTACATAGTCTTTTTTTTCCAGGAGGTACCCGCTCCCGAAGTGGGATGATTGAAAAGAAGTTAAAGCTAGGTTTGCTCAGTACAGCAGTTGAAGCGCAAAGATGTAATTATCAGCGGGGAGATAATGGATTAAGTGGTAAAGTCTTCATTGTGCCGGTGACGATCAATTACCATTTTGTTCTTGAAGCTCCAAGTTTGATTCAGGAACACTTGAGCATTACAGGTCAGGAACGTTATTATAAAGAGCGTGATGAGTTTTCCACCTCTTACAAGATTTCAAAATTCCTTGTCAAATTCTTTACCAAAGGATCGGATATTTCTGTGTCTATCGGAAAAGCAATGGATGTTTTGGGTAATTATGTGGACAATGCAGGAAACAGCTTTGATCGAAATGGCAGAAAAATAGATACCAGAGACTATTTTGTTTCCAATGGCAAAGTAACTGTAGATACCCAAAGAGAAGAAGAATATACACATCATTTAGGAAGGAGAATTGTAGAGGAGTTCCATATTAACAATAGGGTATTCAGCTCCCATTTAGTGGCATTTACTGCATTCCAGCTGATCAAAAGGGAAAACAGAAAACTTGACCTCTACAACCTTCTTCGATTACCTGAAGAAGATATCTTCTTGGTTTATGTAGAATTCAAAGAAGCCTGTGAAATGGTCCTTAAAAAGATTTTTGAACTGGAAGCGATGGGCAGGCTTCAGGTGGCACCCCACTTGCGACAGGATATCGATGAAATTATAAGCCACGGTCTTGACAACGTGGGCATGTATCATGCAAAAAGGCCATTGATCAAAAACAATAACGGGAATATAGAAACCCAAGATTTATCGGTTTTGCATTTTTACCACAACAGATTGATAGGATATGACCTTGAAAAGCTCTTCTAAAGAAAAATCAATAGGTGTAGTAGGTATGGGTAGTTTCGGTACTGCCATTGCCAATATATTAGCTGAAAAAAGCAAGGTTATTGCCTTTGCAAGAAGAGCAGAGGTAGTGGATGAAATCAATCATATGCATCAGGTCAATGGAGTGGCTATTGATCCGGGCATTAAGGGCACGCAGGATCCTGAATTTCTCTGTAATAACTGTAATACCATATTCTTCATGGTACCTTCCGCTGCTTTTCAAGAGGTCATCCGCTCATTTTCACCTTACCTCTATCCTTATCACCTGGTCATTCACGGTACCAAAGGATTATGCCTAAACTTACCAGATGGAAAAACATTGGAAGAGGTTAAGAAAATAAAGCGAGAAAATATCCTGACTATGAGTGAAGTGATCCTCAAAGAAACGGTCGCGGTACGCGTAGGCTGTCTGGCTGGGCCTAATTTGGCCAAAGAACTGTATTCAGGGCAACCTGCGGCAACTGTTGTGGCCAGTAAGTACAATGAAGTCATCTTAGAAGGTCAGCGCTTATTGCGAACCGATAAGTTTCAGGTCTATGGCAATTCAGATATCGTAGGGGTTGAGTTGAGCGGAGTCTTGAAAAACATCATTGCCATTGCTGCTGGGGCGTTGGCCGGTTTGGGATTGGGTGAAAATGCCAAGGGCCTTTTGATTTCCAGGGGAATGGTAGAATTGGTTTATTTGGGAAATGCGCTTGGGGGAAGCCTCAAATCTTTTATCGGACTAGCAGGAATTGGGGACCTGGTCACTACCTGTAAC
>NZ_SLAP01000143.1 GCF_007126775.1 Cecembia sp.
AAACGAAAAATCTGAATATAGGAAATACGATCATACACAGTTAGTTGTAATATATTTCGATAAAGTGTAATTTCATACCATATTCCCTATCAATTTTATCGGATTTACCAGGGGGAGGACTTTGTATTTCTAAAAATCAGAGAATAAAAAAGATAAAAATTTATGTATGAAAAATTGATAATTTAATGCTGTACTTCCTTAATATTAAATTAAAACCTGACAGGTTAAACCTTCTGAATAAAGTAAGGAAGTAGGCTTAATCAAAAGCTTTTGTGAAAGGAGAGTTTAAATCCTCTATTGAACAAGTTGTCCCCTTCAGAAATATTGGTTAACCCATGTTCATAGCTTAACTGAACACCCAATCCTTTTTGGATATTAACTCCAAATCCCAAAACAGCGGCAAAATCAAATCCATTCCACAAATCCTTTATTTCACTCCCATCTATGGTAACTTTATTACCTGCTTCTTCAAGGACCAAGGCAGAACTCAAAAGAAAGGAAGGTTGTGGACCCACAAAAACATAAAAGGTTTCACCGGTTCGCAACTTTAACAACAAGGGGAAATCCAGGTAATCATTCCTCACGCCGATAGTTGTTCCAAACTCCGAATTTTTCGCTCCTTTTCTCGCAAATTGGATACCTGGTTCAAAGACCAATTGATCAGACAGCTCCAATCCTACATAAGCCCCGGCATGGAAACCAAACCTAAATTCAGACCCATCAGCATCGCCTCCTCCAAAAGTGGTCAAGCTAGGGCCTAACCTAATTCCAAATTCGGCTTGCTGCGCAAATGAGAAATGCATGCTCATCAAAAAGATGAAAAGTAAAGTAAATTTTTTCATATTGTTTTTTTAGCAAACTAATAAATCACCTGTTAAAAAAACTAAAAACATAAAAATTTTTTTCTTAACCATCACATAACTATTTATTTTTGCACTCTTGTAACTTTACATCCTTGATCAGCAAGACCATAAAGCATTCAATAGGATTTCACACTTGATTTTTATTCAGATGATGCCTGCTCAGAAGCCATTTATTTTCACAATCACCTGTTTGCTTCTCCTGATTTTCACACAATCACTTATGGCCCAAGGAATTAGAGGTAAAGTGCTCAACGAAAAAGGAGAACCACTGCCTTTTGCATCCATTTATATCCGAAATATAGGAGAAGGCATTCCTGCCAATCAAAATGGGGAATACGAGTTGAAACTCAAAAAAGGAGTATACGATGTTGTCGTTCAATACCTGGGCTATGCCACAAGAGTAGAGACCGCCATTGTCCTGGAAGATTGGGTAAACCTTGATTTCGTTTTAAAAGAACAGGTGTATGCCTTACAGGAAGTTACCGTAAAGACAAATCAGGAAGATCCTGCCCTGACTATCATGCGAAAGGCCATCTCAAAAGCCAAATTCCACAGGCTACAGGTACAGGAGTACAGCATGATGGTTTATCTGAAAGGAACTGGTAAACTTACGAATGCACCTTTTTTCCTTAAGAAAGAACTTGAAAAAGATGGATTCAAAATCAACGAGGCATATACCAGTGAGTCCGTTTCCCAGATCACATTCCGCCAACCCAATACTGTAGAGGAAAAAGTGATCAGTATTCGCAGCAGTGGAGATGACAATGATATTTCTCCAGCGCCTTATCTTGCCACTAGCTTTTACAACAATAAAATCAATGAAGCCATCTCCCCATTGTCCCCATCAGCATTTGCTTATTACCGATTCAAATATGAGGGTTCATTTGTAGAGGAAGGGGTAATGATCAATAAGATCCGCGTCACTCCAAGGTCTCGGGGCGAGCGGGTATTTGAAGGCCATATATACATCATTGAGAACCTTTGGGCCATTCATAGCCTTGACCTTACCACCTCTCTCCTTGGGTTTCAGATCGGTATCAAGCAGCTCTATCAACCTGTGGCAGAGAATGTATGGATGCCCTCGACCCATACCTACAATTTCAGCGGTAAAATCTTTGGATTTGCAGGAGAATACCAATACCTGGCTTCTACACGGGATTATCAGGTAACGCTCAATCCTGATTTATTGGTGGAAACCAAAATTATCGATGAAAAGGTAGATGAAGTCCCTCAGGATATCATCAAATTGGACAAAAACCTCAGCAGCCTGGAACAAATGGCGCAAGCGGATAAAATGACCCGGAAAGATTTTAGAAAAATGGTCAATGCCTATGAAAAGGAGGCGCTCAAAGAGCGGGAGGATCTGGAAGTGGTATCCGAAAGGAAATACAACATAGACTCTTTGGCTACTAAGAGAGGGCTGGAATACTGGGACAGTATCCGTCCGGTAAAATTGACGGAAGAAGAAATCAGAGGATACCAGCGGGATGATAGTCTGGCAATAGTGGAGGCAGCCAAAAAATCAGAAGTGGATACGGTGGCCAAAAAATCAAGAAGAAAATTCCAGCCCCTGGATATACTGACAGGTGGGCGGTATTATTTTGGGAATGGCAGATCAGCTGGTTTCCATAGCAACCTTACCCGATTGTCATTCAATACAGTGGAAGGACTTAAATTTGGATTGGCCGGATATTACAGGATTGAAAAAACTACAAAAATGGAAGATTCGGTCACCAACCATGTCAGGTCATGGAATTTCAGACCGGAATTCAGGTATGGGTTTGCCAGCCAACAACCTTATGGGCTGGTTGAAGTCAGAAGATCCGTCACTCAAGGAGAAAAAGCCCACAGTTTTGGTGTGAGTGGTGGGAAATTCATTTACCAGTTCAATGGGGATAACCCCATTTCAGAACAGGTAAACGCCTTATACGCTATATTGCTCAGGCAAAATTTTATGAAATTGTACGAACAGGACTTTATCAAAGGTTATTTTTTCCAGCGTTTCAATGAATCATTGACTTACCGTGGAAGTGTAACCTATGCCCAAAGGACCCACTTGGAAAACAACAGTGATTACAGTTGGTATAACAGACCTGAGCGGACTTATACTTCCAACCAGCCGGAAAATGTAGAAGCAGGACCGGAAACATTCCAGGATCACCGGGCCTTTATTTTGCAAAATTCATTGGAATGGCGTCCCGGCTTGAAATATTTTGTAAGAAACGGCAGAAAGCGACCCATTTTTAGCAGTGCTCCTTTAATCAATCTGCATTATACCAAAGCCATCCCTTCTTTTGTCAACGATCCAATGGCAGCAGATTTTGATTGGGTGGAAGCGGGAATTGAGCATTTTTTTAGTTTCGGTGTAAGCGGTCAATTGGATTTCAATCTTAAAGCAGGAAGCTTTTTGAACAACAACAGGGTCTACTTTATGGATTTCAAGCATTTTGGGGGTAACAGGACCATCTTTGCCAATATGGGCGTGGCTTCAAATTACCGTTTTATGGATTACTACCGCTATAGCAGTGAGACTGAGTATGTCAGTGCCATTGTACATTATCAGTTCAGAAAGTTTCTGCTTACCCAGCTACCAATGCTTCGATTTTCGGGAGTTAGGGAAAACATTTTCTTCAATTATCTAAAAACCCAGAATTCTCCGCACTATTGGGAATTGGGGTATTCCCTGGACAACCTCTTCCGCATCTTCAGGGTAGAGTTTGGTGCTGGCTTTGAAAATGGCAATTATCTTAGAAGTGGCGTGCGGTTCGGCATCGCGAGTTTTATCAATATCAGCTTTGATGACTAAAAAAATCAATGCCTGAAAACTATATAAGATCAATATTTTAAACACAAAAGGACACAAAAGTCACAAAAGCTCTCGAGTCCCCACACCACATGAAAAAACTCTCTTTTGTCCCCTTTTGTCACTTTTCCCGATTCTCGGGACAGGTCGTGGTTCATTATAATTCTTTGCCTGAAACATGCTCATATTTTTAAACACAAAAGTACACAACAGTCACAAAAGTCCTTCCAGTCCCACACCCTCTTTGAATCACCTTCTTTTGTCTCCTTTTGTCACTTTTCCCGATTCTCGGGACAGGTCGTGGCTCAATAATTTCGTCTTTCTTCGTGTTTCCAAAATCAGAAGTCCTCTTTTTTATCTATGATACTAATATTGCCTGAATCCTATCTTTTTTTAACACAAAAGGGCACAACAGTCACAAAAGTTTTTTTGTCGCCATTCCACATGAAAATACCCTCTTTTGTCCCCTTTTGTCACTTTTCCCGATTCTCGGGACAGGTCGTGGTTCAATAATTTCGTCTTTCTTGGTGTTTCCAAAATCAGAAGTCCACTTTTTTACCTATGATACTAATATTGCCTGAATCCTATCTTTTTTTAACACAAAAGGGCACAACAGTCACAAAAGCTCTCGAGTCCCCACACCACATGAAAAAACTCTCTATTGTCCCCTTTTGTCTCTTTTGTGGTTCATAAATCAATCATCTAAATAAGTGAAGAAATCATTCACATACGTTCTTTGGCCTTCATGGTAAAGGTTGATAACATTAAAGTTATACATAATTC
>NZ_SLAP01000082.1 GCF_007126775.1 Cecembia sp.
ACCTTCCACCTTCTTTCAATGTTATCAAAAAAAACTTTTTCATCTGGGAACTCAATGTATTCCTCAATACCGGAATTTTGAGGAAAATAGGGGCTAAGATCTTCATCCTGAACCATTTTATCAAAAAGCATCAAGCTTTTTTCTAACATTTCCGCGGTTTCAAATTTCCAGGTTCGGAATACTTCTTCATAGTGGGTAACAGCACCGTCTTTATCTCTTTTCATTTTGATCCCAGTAGCTACTTTTTTTACTTTTATGGAAGGTGCAATTCTAGATATCAGGAAATATTCCAATCCATCTTTTTGGTAATATGCTTCCATGGTAAAATCAGAAACCAATTTGCTATAATATTCATCAAAATTGGAATCAAATTTATTGTCGTGGGTACCTTTTTTAGGGAGATGCCCAAAATATCGGACAGTTGATAATAAGACTTGCTGTTGCTCCTTATTAGAAAGCGTTTTGGAGGGATCGTACTTGTCTTTTTGAGAGCAAGCTGATAAGAGAATGATTATCCCTGCCAATATATATATGTTTAACTTCATTTTACCTTGCACTTATTTTTGATAGCATAAAAAAGCTTGTTGGAAGATTAGCTTCCAACAAGCTTTTAAATTAAGTTCCGCTTATTGATTAGTGTAATCTCTATTAATTGGATTGAATTCAACCCATCCATCAGTCCAGTCTTCTGTACCAAAAGCGCCAATATATTCAACTGTTTTGTCGAAGTAGTCTCCTAATTTGGCATTTGAAAAATCAGCACCATTTGCAAGAGTTCCGCCTGACAGTAAGCTGAAATTAGGATTACTTGGATATGTTAGCAGTGTATACCTTGCAAAGAAGTTATCAGGATTCAATCCATACCCTCTGTAGAAGTCTTCCCATGCCTCATCAGGACCTGGAACCCTGACAGTTTCGTTTGCAGCAGTCCATATTTGTTCCACATCTGCAACATCTGCTCCGCCGCCGGCAGCAAAAGGGTTGTTGGGGTACAACATCACATTGTTTGCCAAAACACCTCTTCCAGCGTTGTATTGTTCAGTCACAGAAGCAGTGTTAAATCTCAAACCAACAGGGAATCCAGTAAATACTGAGTTGAAAATGGAAACTGCAGTTCTTCTTCTCAAATC
This sequence comes from Cecembia sp., assembly GCF_007126775.1. GTDB lineage: Bacteria > Bacteroidota > Bacteroidia > Cytophagales > Cyclobacteriaceae > Cecembia. The sequence continues at coordinate 1,131 of NZ_SLAP01000082.1, forward strand.
AATCATTTGGACATTGTTGCCAGAAATTGACCTGTTAGTTCTGTCTCTAGGCCCATAAACGGTAATGTTGGAAAAAGTTCCAGTTGTGTAAGGTTGAACATCATTGTCATTCGGACCATTGTCACATTCAAAGGCATTTGATTGGGACTGATCCGCAAAGAATGGATTTCTTACTGCTAATCCAAATTGCACATTTCCGGAATAACCATAATCTACATCAAAGTCATCATCCCATGTAGAAACAGAAACAAGGTATTTTCCATCAACATTTCCGCCAAACCACTCAAAACCATCGTCTCCACCATAGGATACCACCAAATGCTCCATCAAGGTTCCTCTACCAACACCACCCATTGTGATAGAATTGGTTTCGTTGTTAGGTGTCAATTCAATTCCTGCATATTCCACTCGTAGGTATTCATACTCACCGGAGGAATCATTATCATCATCTCCGCCAAATATTTTCAATGGCTCTATACCTTCTATGGCTGGGTCATTTTGATTGGTTCTTGCTCTTCCCAAGATTACCAATCCTCCCCAGTCACCTCTGTCTCTTTCACCTGGTTGCTGGGCTGAGGTCATGACGATAGGGTTTTCTCTTGTTCCCCTTGCAATCAATTTACCCCCTCTGTCTACAACCAAAGTACCTCTGGATCTTTTCTCTCCATAGATGATGGTTCCAGGCTCAATGGTTACTGTAACCCCATCCGGTACAAATACTTGGCCCTTTATGAGATATTGCTTGTCAGAAGTAAGCGTTCTGGTAGTTAGATTGCCTTCAAGGTCTTCTATATTGCTTACCTGCTCAAATACGGCTACTACTGCTTTATCACTTGTCATGTTAACAGTTGTTGGGTTGGTAGTTCCAGATGCATCTCCTTCCCATCGGACAAAGGCCCATCCGGCACTAGGAGATGCCGTAATCTGTACACTTGCATTTTGAGCATGCTGGCCAGTGGCAGGAGAAATTGAACCTCCTTCTGCTGGTAAGGATACAGTAGAAAGTGTGTAGTTGATAGTAGGGGTTGGATCATCGCTATCATCGCATGATACCATGATAAAGACCAAGGCAAGTACTGCACTCCATCTCATCAATTGTTTTAATTGTTTCATAAATTTTGGAATTAATTGGAATTATAAAGTTTAGTTTAATATTCTTACTTAATGCGGTAATTAAGAGATAGACTGAACAAAGAACCTCTACGCCATAGATACATAGGGTCATCAATGCTTCGGTCTATTTTGGTGTCAAAATTGGAGTCCTGGTAGAACCTATACTGGTAATTGAACAAGTCCTGGATACCAAACTTGAGGGTTGTTCTATCTTTGAAGGTTTTACTGACTGTAAGATCCACTACATGCCTTTCCAATTCATAAATGGATGGGAAATTGGTATTGCCTGCTACAAAAATTCTTGGACCTTGCACATTATAGGCGATACTTGCCTGAAATTCAGAAATTGGATCTATATAATACAAAGCAGCATTGATCATATAGGGAGATTGTCCTTGCAGGGCCCTTCTGCTTTCTTCGAAAGTGATATTTTCTCCCAAAAACACTTCTGACCAAATGAGAGAAGCGTTCATATTTAATGACAGGTTTTTAAAGAAGGGTGCAGAAGTTACTGTACTCAATGCTTTTCTGGCTTCTAACTCCACTCCATAAGAAGTGGCTTCAACAGCATTGTCATAAGTAAAGAGCAGAGTTTCTGTAACATTTCCCTGTACCCGTTCTATAGGGTCTTTGAAAAACTTGTAAAAAGCGCCAAAAGAGAGTGTTTCACCTTCATTGGGATAAAACTCATATCGAAAATCAATATTATCTATTCTTGCCATCTGAAGATTGGAGTTTCCAAACATCCCGGCAATCATTTCAAAACTGTAATAAAGGAAGGGTGCATACTCTCTGAATTCAGGTCTATTCAAAGTTTTGCCATAACCCAATCTCAACAAAGATCTTTTGCTGAAATTATAGTCTACGTTAATAGAAGGTAAAAAAGCCAGTTCTATATTTTCTACATTAATTGGTCCTGCATCATTCGCACTCTCCAATTTTTGCACAGAGTATTCTGTTCTCAAACCACCGGACAGGTTAAAATCACCTACTGGATAGACCGTACCCAAATAACCTGCTGTTACAAAAGTTGATGCATCGTAGGCATCAGTAGGTCTGGTACCTTCTTGGATCAACCATCCATCAGCTTGTCTATAATTTTCAGGAGCAAATGCCTCGTAGATTGGCTTTCTTAGCAATTGTTCTCCAACTTCCTGATCATGAAACCCTGGGAAGAAAGTAGTTATATACCTTGCTGAAAATTCACGTTGTTTGTAATCAATTAGATAGCCTGCTCTAATTATTCTGGGTCTATCCTTTTCTACACCAGCAAACTTTTTTTCAAAATTGACACCGTTAGCGATACCGGTTTCGGTTGCATAGCCAAAATACCTTCCTAAATCCTGAGGGCTTGAACTTGGCGGAGCGATGATAATATATTGGCCTTCAGAACCTTCTGTACTGAATCTTGTCCTTAGTCTTCTGAAATCAGGTTCTTCATGATAGAGATAGTTTGCTCCTATAACCCAGTTCACTTTTGTCATTTCGTTGTTGAAAAGGTGGGTTCCTTCCAATTGGCTAGTAAATAACCTCTTCGACTCGTATCTAAAAGAATAATCTTGGGCTCCCTCAGGTCTTTGGATAAAATCTTTTCCCGTTCGGAAAATAGTTTCATTCATTCCATTTTGATTGAACAGGTTTCTGAATTCGATTTTATTATCTGCATTCAACCTCAAAAGCCAGTTAGACATGATACCAACTTCATTCATTTTCATGTAGGTGTAGTCAAAATACTCATCTCTTTTTTCAGTAGGCCTTCCAGGTTCAGGAAAAAAATATCTGCTTCTATCAGCAAGGAAATATTGGAATTCTTGTGAAATGGAGGCAGTAGTGATGGTGGAGAGCCTTTTACCAAAGACTGTCCAATTTTTTCCGAATGCCAGTCCAAAACTTGCATTCGGTGCAGCATTGGTAGTATCCATGCGGTAATTGTTATCCAACTGTTGTCCTGCTGTAGCCCTCAATGAGTTTCCTGAACCCACACTTTGTAATTCGTCAGTAGACGGAAATGAAGCAGGTAAATCCCTTCTGCTGTCAGTACCTAGCCAATCTGTTCTGGAGCCTCTTGTTTGGCTATATTGCCTAAAGGTGGTGTTTTGTCTAAAACCCGTTCCGATGCTGACATTTATAAAATCTTCATCTGGGGAATTTTTGGTAAAAACTTTAATCAT
>NZ_SLAP01000237.1 GCF_007126775.1 Cecembia sp.
CTCATCGAGGTATTGCATGTAATCCACGCTGGCAAAATCGAACGCATTGAGGGTAGTTTTCAGAATATTCGGTTCAATCTCTTTGGTTTCAAGTCTCTTTAGTTTTTCCAGTACTTTCTTCATAGCTTTTTATTTGATGGTTTTATTTTGTTTCCTTTTGTTACTTTTTCCGATTTTCGGGACAGGTTGTGGTTCAAAATAAGCCACAAGGTTCAAGGTTCCAAAATTCGTTTGTTAATAAAGTAGGATTATGACAGATGAATCAGCCTCCATACATTTTATTATTCAGCATCTGCCAATAAAGGAAGATGATTGTAATTCACAATATTTACTAATTATTCAATACAACAAAAAAAGCACCTGATACGATCAAGTGCTTTTTAACATCAAACGAACTCTAAAATAATCTTTAGCTACCGCACATTTCACATCCTTCAGGGTCATCTAACGAGCATGCAATCGCATCTTGTTTTTTCGCTGTAGAAGCTTCTTCTGCCAAGGCTGCTGCGTCGTTCTCTGCTTTTATGGCGGATTTATCTACTGTAAATTGAATGGCACTGGCTGCAGCCTGAGACCTTAAGTAATACATTCCGGTTTTTAGGCCTTTTTTCCAAGCATAAAAGTGCATGGAAGTCAATTTTCCAAAATTGGGGTCCTGTAAAAAGACGTTCAAACTTTGAGATTGACAGATATAGGCGCCTCTATCTGCTGACATATCAATGATTGTCCTTTGGGAAATCTCCCATACTGTTTTGTAAATATCTTTGATATTTTGTGGGATAGAAGGGAAAGCCTGAATAGAACCATTCGCCGCAATCAGTCTGTTCTTCATGGAATCGTTCCAGAGACCCAAATTGATCAAATCTCTCATCAAATGCTTATTGACCACAATAAATTCACCGGAAAGTGTTCTTCTGGTATATATATTGGAAGTGTATGGCTCAAAACATTCATTATTACCTAATATCTGTGATGTTGATGCCGTTGGCATTGGAGCAACCAGAAGTGAATTCCTTAGGCCATATTTTTTTACTTTTTCTTTTAACTCATTCCAAGCCCATCTTCCAGATTTTGGAGTTACGCCCCACATATCAAATTGTAGTATTCCTTTTGAGGCTGGTGAACCTTCGTAAGTTTCATAAGTCCCTTGAACTTTCGCCAACTCCATTGAAGTTTCTACCGCAGCATAATAAATGGTTTCGAAAATATCTTCATTCAGTCCTTTTGCTTCATCTGATTCAAAAGGCATTCTCAAAAGGATAAAGGCATCAGCAAGGCCCTGTATACCAAGCCCGATGGGTCTATGTCTAAAGTTGGATCTTCTTGCCTCCTCTACAGGATAATAGTTGACATCAATTACTTTATTAAGATTTTTAGTTGCTACTTTTGTTACTTCATAAAGTCTTTGGTGGTCAAAATACTTTTTACCATCCTTGCCTGCCACAATGAATTTTGGCAAAGCAATAGAAGCCAAGTTACAGACCGCAACTTCATCAGGTGCAGTGTATTCTATGATTTCCGTACAGAGGTTAGAAGATTTGATAGTTCCTAAATTCTGCTGATTTGATTTTTTGTTAGCAGAATCTTTATACAGCATATATGGTGTGCCTGTTTCTATTTGGGATTCTAGAATTTCAAACCAAAGATCCTGTGCCTTAATGACCTCACGGGCTTTTCCTTCTCTTTCGTATTTTTCATACAATTTTTCAAATTCCTCTCCGTGACAGTCAGCAAGTCCGGGAGCTTCATTGGGACAGAAGAGTGACCAATCATCGTTTTGTTCTACCCGCTTCATAAACAGATCTGGGATCCACATCGCATAAAACAAATCTCGGGCTCTCATTTCCTCTTTCCCATGATTTCTCTTCAATTCAAGGAAATCCTTTACATCTGCGTGCCATGGTTCCAGATAAATAGCAAAACTTCCTTTTCTTTTGCCACCGCCCTGATCTACATAGCGGGCAGTCATGTCAAAATTTCTTAACATCGGCACTATTCCGTTAGATACACCATTCGTACCTCTTATATAGCTGCCCTTTGCCCTGACATTGTGGATAGAAAGTCCTATACCCCCCGCCGATTGGGATATCTTGGCACACTGCTTTAAAGTATCGTAAATGCCATCAATACTATCATCTTTCATGGTCAGCAAAAAGCATGAGGAGAGCTGTGGTTTAGGTGTTCCCGCATTGAACAGGGTGGGGGTAGCATGGGTAAACCATTTTTGGGATAAAAGATGGTAAGTCTCTATAGCCGCTTCAATATCTTCCTTATGTATTCCAACAGCTACTCTCATCAACATGTGTTGGGGTCTTTCTACAACCTTTCCATCCAACTTGATCAGGTAACTTCTTTCCAAGGTTTTAAAACCAAAGAAATCATAGTCGAAATCTCTTTGATAATCAATCACTTCATCCAATTTTGCTGCATACTTCTTTACTATCCCATATACATCAGGAGCAATCAAAGCTGCATTATCACCCGTGTTGGGATTGATGTAAGTGTAAAGCCTTTTCATTGTATTGGAAAAAGACTGACTGGTAGTTTTATGCAGGTTGGAAATAGCAATCCTTGCAGCAAGGATGGCATAATCCGGATGCTTTACAGTCAAAGACGCGCAAACCTCTGCAGCGAGGTTATCGAGTTCGGTAGTAGTCACGCCATCGTAAAGGCCATCGATTACTTTTTTGGCCACCTCTATTGGATGGATATATCTTGCATCCAATCCATTGCAAAGATTTTCTATTCTTGTAGTGATTTTATCGAATCTTACAGATTCTCTGCGTCCGTCTCTTTTTATTACTAACATGTCTCGTGATAATATGGGTTGGTGGTAAGTATTAATTAGAAATCCTCTTCAATGGAGAATTTGGGAGAATCCACTATTTCTTTTGACTTCATTACGCCTGCCTTCTGGTAATCTCCAACTCTTTTCTCAAAGAAATTGGTTTTACCCTGAAGAGATATCATATCCATGAAATCGAAAGGATTGGTACTGTTCCATACCTTGTCGCAGCCTAACTCAACTAAAAGCCGGTCTGCCACGAATTCAATATATTGACACATCAAGTCTGAATTCATACCGATTAACTTTACAGGTAAGGCATCGGTTACAAACTCTTTCTCAATTTCAACTGCATCCTTGATGATCATGGTCACAGTTTCTTTCGGAAGTTGGTTGTTAACATGCTTAGTGTAAAGGTGACAGGCAAAATCGCAGTGAAGACCCTCATCTCTAGATATCAATTCGTTGGAGAATGATAGACCTGGCATCAGTCCTCTTTTCTTCAACCAGAAAATAGAACAAAATGAACCTGAAAAGAAAATTCCTTCTACAGCTGCAAAAGCAATCAGTCTTTCCTGAAAACTTCCGTTATCAATCCAACGCAAAGCCCAATCTGCCTTTTTCTTCACACAGTCGATATGCTCTATGGCATTTAGCAGTTTGTCCCTTTCTACATTGTCTTTAATATAAGTGTCTATCAAAAGGCTGTAAGTCTCAGAATGGATGTTTTCCATAGCAATTTGGAACCCATAGAAGAACTTAGCTTCGGTATATTGCACCTCAGCAACAAAATGCTCTGCTAAATTCTCATTCACTATACCATCACTCGCTGCGAAAAAGGCGAGTACATGAGAGATGAAATGCCGCTCTCCATCATTAAGATTTTTCCAATCTTTCAAATCTTGGCTCAAATCAATCTCTTCCGCAGTCCAAAAACTGGCTTCTGCTTTTTTGTAATATTGCCAGATATCATCGTGCTGGATTGGAAAAAGAACAAATCTGTTTTTGTTTTCTTGTAAAATCGGTTCTATCTGCTGCATTGCAATGTAAGTTTTTAAGTTGGTTAAACGATTTCGTTAGGCCTCACTCTTCTGGTATAGACTGGTATAAATAGGTTATTGTTAAATAGCCCATCAACAAATATGACTAACAAAAATTAAAAATAAAACCCCTTAATTCCCTAAAATACCAGTATTTTGAATTAAAGTCAAATCATTATAAAATATTTAAAATCAATTTATTATGTATTTTTAATTAAACAATAGATTTAATTATTATGGAACATACTCCCCACATAAAACTTTTTTGAAGAATTTAAAAAAAAATAAAAGCCATGGAAAAGGCCTATTTTTTGAATTATAGTCAATAAATAATTCTATCGGATCGTGTTCCAAATAAAATTTCATTTCTCTACCAATATGTGATTTTTACAATTATAAAATTCTGATTTACTCATTTGAATCAGGAAAATTATTCAATCTACTCGGATTTATAGGGCTCAAAATATGCACAGGTCTTTTTTTCTATTTTTAATTTTTCTATATTTGCAGTCCAATTTCCTAAAGCAATAAATCATATTTATGTACGCAATTGTAAACATCGCAGGAAAGCAGTTCAAAGTAACAAAAGATCAGCAAGTCTATGCACCAAAACTGCAAGGCGAAGCTGGCGCTTCCGTGGAATTTGATCAGGTATTGTTAGCAGAAGATAACGGTACAGTATCAATAGGCGCACCTTTAGTAGCAGGCGCCAAGGTATCAGGAAAAATTCTTGATCATGTAAAGGGTGACAAAGTCATTGTATTCAAAAAGAAAAGAAGAAAAGGATACAAAAAGAAAAATGGTCACAGACAAGATTTTACAAAAATTTTGATTGAAAATATCTCACTATAAGGTTTCTCAGGAAACCATAAATCTATTATAATTATGGCTCACAAGAAAGGTGTCGGTAGTTCCAAAAACGGTAGAGAATCCCATAGCAAACGCCTTGGGGTAAAAAAATTTGGTGGAGAAGCTGTTATCGCTGGTAATATTCTCGTTAGACAAAGAGGTACAAAACACCATCCAGGTACTAATGTTGGTGTAGGTAAGGATCATACACTGTTTGCATTAACAGATGGTAAGGTAGAATTTAAAAAGAAATTTGATGGAAAATCTTATGTAAGCATTATCCCTGCTGAAGCATAATTTTCTCCAAGCATTTTAAGAAGGCTCTTTGTAAAACAAAGAGCCTTTTTTTATTCAATATACAGTGGGAGGAAGTTTTCTCACTTTTTTGTTTTCACTTGATTTCTTGATTTTTTTCCAGAATAAAGTTTTTTTAAGAAGAAAATTTAACCAATGATCATTTTTTATAAGATTTTCAAAGCCATATCTATTAAATTCCCAAACAGTAATCTAACCTTTATAATATGAACAAAACATTACGATTCTTATGTGTCTTTGCCGTGCTCTTCATATCCTATGGATGGGAAGGAGTGCAAGCACAGACTTTTGATGAAAAGCTTTATGATGCAGTGGAATGGAGATTGGTAGGTCCTCACCGCGGAGGGAGATCTGCTGCTGTTTCGGGAGTTATCGGTGAACGCAATACCTTTTACTTCGGGGCCACTGGCGGTGGTGTCTGGAAAACCACTGATGGCGGTATTACCTGGGCCAATATTTCTGATGGTTTTTTTGGTGGTTCCATAGGAGCAGTAACTGTAGCTCCATCCGATCCTAATATAATTTACGTAGGTGGCGGTGAAAAAACCGTCAGAGGAAATGTTTCTTATGGTTATGGTTTTTGGAAAAGTACCGATGCAGGTAAAACTTGGGACCATCTGGGAATGGAAGAAACCCGTTTTATCTCTAGAATAAGGGTGCATCCCAACAATCCTGATGTTGTCTATGCAGCAGTTTTGGGTGATATTTTCAAACCTACCAATATGCGGGGAGTATACAAATCCACGGATGGAGGTAAAACATGGGACAGAAAGCTTTTTGTAAATGAACAATCCGGTGCCGTTGATCTCATATTAGATCCTAACAACCCTGAAATAGTGTATGCCAGTACCTGGCAACTGAAGAGAACACCATATAGTTTGGAAAGTGGTGGTCCAGGCTCAAAGATGTTTAAAAGCACCGATGGTGGAGACAACTGGACAGAGATTTCAAGGAACCCGGGCTTACCTGAAGGAACTCTTGGAATAATGGGCATTACTGTATCCCCGTTGAACTCAAACAGACTTTGGGCTATCGTTGAGAATTTGGATGGCGGAGTTTTCCGCTCAGATGATGCAGGTGCCACTTGGGCAAAAACCAACGACGACAGGAATTTAAGACAAAGAGCTTGGTACTATACGCGAATTTATGCAGATACGCAGGATGAAAATACGGTCTATGTCATGAATGTAAATTACCATAAATCTACTGATGGCGGAGAGACTTTCAAAGGTGCTGCTGCGCCGCATGGAGATCATCATGACCTGTGGATTGATCCCTCTGATAATCAGCGAATGATCATAGCGGACGATGGGGGTGCTCAGGTGTCCTTTGATGGAGGGGCTTCTTGGTCTACCTATATGAACCAGCCCACAGCGCAATTTTATAGGGTTACTACAGATGATCATTTTCCTTACAGGATTTATGGGGCCCAGCAGGATAATTCTACTATGCGTATTGCCCATAGAAACGATGGTTATGGTATCACTGAAAATGACTGGCAGGTAAGTGCGGGTTCAGAATCCGGTTGGCTGGCCGTCGACCCAACGGATAATGATATAGTTTATGGTGGAAATTACGGTGGTCTGCTACAGTACCTTAATCATAAAACAGGAGCAAGAAGAAACGTAAATGTTTATCCTGACAACCCTATGGGTCATGGTGCTGAAGGTATGAAGTACCGGTTCCAATGGAATTTTCCAATTTTCTTTTCTCCACATGACCCAAAGGTACTTTATACTACCTCCAATCAATTTCACCGCTCTATTAATGGTGGACAAAGCTGGGAAACATTCAGTCCGGACTTGACCAGAAACGCCAAAGAAAAATTGGGTCCTTCTGGAGGCCCCATCACCAAAGACAATACATCTGTGGAATATTATTCCACTATTTTTGCAGCGGCTGAATCACCACTGAAGAAAGGCGTCATTTGGGCGGGATCTGATGATGGTTTGGTCCATGTTTCCAAGGACAATGGAGAGACTTGGGAAAATGTGACACCACAAGATTTACCGGAATGGACACAAATCAACAGCATGGAGGGCCATCCATTTGAAGAGGGAGGTCTGTATTTTGCGGCCACAGCCTATAAAAATGGAGACTTTGCTCCATATCTGTTCAAAACTATTGATTATGGTAAAACCTGGACGAAAATTGTGAATGGCATAGATGCCCAACATTTTACAAGGGTAGTACGGGCTGATCCTACCAAAAGAGGGATACTTTATGCTGGAACCGAAACCGGGATGTATATATCCTTTAATGATGGTTCTGAATGGAGCGCATTTCAACTTAACCTTCCAATTGTACCCATAACAGACTTGACCATTAAGGATAATAATTTGATAGCTGCAACCCAGGGACGCAGTTTTTGGATTATTGATGACCTGACGGTCTTGCATCAACTTTCTGGAGAGGTGGCAAGTAAGCCTTTTTATCTTTTCCAACCACAGGATTCCTACACCATGGATGGGGTCAGAAGGGAATCTAAAACTGCAGGCACCAATCGACCTGGCGGAGTTCTGGTTTATTATCAACTGAATCAGGATCCTAAAGAAGAAGTTAGGTTGGAATTTTATGACAACAAGAGGAACCTGATCAGGGAGTTTTCATCAAAAGGAATAGCGGGTGATACGCTCAAATACAAAGTGGGATCCAATGAATTTAACTGGAACCTCAGAATTCCGGATGCCAAAGGTTTTGAAGGCATGATCATGTGGTCAGGACCATTAAGAGGGCCAAAAGTGGTGCCAGGGGACTATACTGTGTTATTGGTAGTGGACGGACAAGTACAGGAGCAAGGATTTAAAATATTAGCAGACCCAAGGTATCCATCCACTCAGCAAGATCGACAGGCTCAATTTGATTTCTTGTTGAAAGTAAGGGATAAACTCACAGAAACACATGAAACCATCATATTGATCAGGAAGTACAGAGATGAGCTGAATGCATTGGTAGAGAAAAACCCAAGACAAAAGAGACGCATTGACCCTATTATCAAGACCATTTCAGATATTGAGAAGGAATTGTATCAGACACAGAACAGAAGTGGGCAGGATCCTCTGAATTACCCTATTAGATTAAACAACAAACTAGCGCACCTTAATGTCATAGCAGGAACTGGGGAATGGAAACCTACTGACGGTGCAGAGGAAGTCCGTGCTGAAATTACCAGGCAGATTGATGTTCAGTTGACAAAGTTTAGAGAAATTGAAAAGAGTAGCATTGCGAATGTTTTAAATGTGGAAGAATTGAAAGCATCTCTGGAATTGAAATAGCTGGATAAAATCCAAATGTGTTTTGGACAGTACCTACATTGAATAAAAAAGCCCTTCAATTTGAAGGGCTTTTTTATTCAATGGATTCCTTAAATTGGATATCTAAAAATGGCAGCCATCTGCGTTTCCTCTGGCATATCCTCCACTTCTGTCAGGTATACTTTCCCCTTAGAAGCAATCACTTTAGCAGCTACTTCATCAATCAAACAATGCATCCCATTATCTTGTTTTTCTAAAATTTTCACCTCATGATTCTCTCTATCGTAATTGCCAAATAAATGTTGATGTCTTTCATTTACAAGAAGTGTTTCTATGGCTCCCGTAAAACCAGCTTTAATTATCTTTATATAGTCATTGGAACTTGCCTGACCTTTTGATTTAAAAGTATGGAAATTTTCTTTTCTTTTTATGCGCTCTTCTGTAAAAAAGGGTGCTATCAATTCCCAGGATTTTTGGTGAAGGTCCATCATATGGTTTTCAGTAAAAGCCCCGCTTACATGTTGGTTGTAGATGTGGTTGTAATTGCTAGCTTCTTTGAAAATAGGAATTAAATAATCAACACCTGCCAAAACCAGGGGAAGTGGATTGCTGTTCAGTAAAGGCTCCAACATGTTGGTCATGCGGTGGAAGTAATTTAGAATAGTGACTTTTTTAACTTCATCTGAACCACCATCATGCCCATGGAACATAGCCCCTGCATTACCTATCCCTCCCTGCCCGTGCAGTTGATCTTGATTTTCATCCAGTGCTTCTTCGGTGGTGAAAGAAACAGCTACTTTTTCGGGATCAATAAGTATTTCCTGCACAACATTCCTAGTAGCCTCATAAAGTCTTATTTGGTCCAAGTTCAACAAAAGAATGTAGTAGTGACCATCATCTGTAATTTCAGGAATCATAGGTAGAAGCATGGGTTTTAAACCTATGAAATAATTGGGGGCATCTATTTCCCATGGCAATTTGAATGTTTCTATCTTTCCATCATTAAGGAAAACAGCCAGCATATCAGAGTTGTGCTGCCAAAATGAGAAATCTGCGAGCAAAGTTTTTGCTGGCTCCAAAACCCGACTGATTTCTTGAGGGCTATGTGAGTCCTCCTCGATCAGTTTTTTTTCTATTTCGGATAGGGTGTTTTTGAAAGTCAAAATATCTTTTTGATAGGCATCAGTGCTTCTCCTCGTTGTAGGAGTATATATTGAAATAAACAAATCCGCTTCTTTTTGACTCAATGCTATGAATCCTTCTCGATTAAAAATCTTCATTTGTTTTATTTTTAGTTGAAACATTTATTTTTGTCGTACCTAAAGGATAGGTACCTTTATATTGTACGTAAAAAACGGGCAAAAGTCGAAGAAATAACCCATTAATAAAGAATCATGAATTACACAGAGAATTACAGAGGCATTAAAATTGATGTTCAAGCACCACAGGTTGATGTTCCGGTAGGATTACAGGAACAAATCAGGAAATCAATTGATAAATTATTGAGATTTACCCCGGTAATTAATGCAGTTGATATTTATTTGAATGTTTCAGGCCAAGGTAAAACCGCTGAAAGGAATTTGGGTATGCGTGTGGGAATTCCAGGTCCTGATGTTTTTTCGGAAGAAAAAGCTAAAGACAGATGGAATACCATGCTGAGAAGCGTAGTTGATAAAAATATCAGACAGTTACAAAAGTTTAAATAAAAATTATTTGGATTGATAGCTGAATTTATTTCTAGTTCAGGTAATTGATACTTTTTGATATTGGATATTTATGGATATTTGACTGCTTCAGTTGTTTAATATCTATTTATATCCAATATCAATTTATATTCACAAAAAGAAGATATGAAAATGTATAAGCAGAATTGTTCAAAAAATCTTCTTTAAACTGGAAATAGTCAAAAAGGCCTAAAGCTTTTTATTTGATCAAGAAACTGTAAGCCACTCTGAGGGGAAATGAGCAGTACAATTATAATTCCAAACAGTGCACCATATAAGTGTGCATCATGATTAATGCCATCACCGCCCCTTCTGGCCTGTACAATAGTGTAAATTAAAAAAAGCAGGCCTAAAACGAATCCAGGCAGACACAATAAGCCAAACAGGCAGATGTCCGATAAGGGCATAATCATGATGCTGGCAAAAACTGCCGCTGCAACACCGCCAGAAGCACCTAAAGCCCTGTACTGATAATTTTCTTTGTGTTTGAAATAAGTGGGTAAATCAGAAACTATGATTGCGCCAATATAAAATAAAACAAATGCGAATAGCCCGAAAGATTTACCTAGACGATACATCAAGAACATTTCTACTACCCTACCAAAAAAATAAAAGGTGAACATATTGAAGAGCAGATGCATCTGGTCCTTATGCATAAGTCCTGACAACACAAATCTGTCCCATTGCTTGTACTTTTTGATCATAAAAGGGGTAAACATCCACCGATCGATCATACTGGGTTTTTTCCAAGCCTGATAAGATGTCAATACGGTAATGCCTATCAATACGATTGTAGCTGATAATTCCATAACTTTGTTTACCTTTCTCTGTCGACCAAGTCCTGGGTGATTTTCAATAAGACCGCAAAAGCCTCCTCCTTTGGAGCGTTTAGGGAAGCAAATTGTGCGAACCCTTTCTCAAAATATTCCTGCATTTTTCTTTCCGTGATTGATTTGATGCCAATCTGGTCATAAATTGCTGTTACTGCTCGGACTTTTTCATCTTTATTGAACTCCTTTACAGCTATCCAGTTTTCCAATTCCTCCTTTTGCGGACCAGTAGCAAGGGCTTTTGCTTTTAGCAATAAAAAAGTTTTCTTATTGGAAATGATGTCTCCACCAACTTGCTTGCCAAATTTCTCTTTGTCAGCATACACATCCAAGAGATCATCTTTTAACTGGAAACCGATACCGATATTCACCCCAAATTCATACAATTTCCTGGCATCATCTGTGGGAGCCCCGGCTAGAATTGCGCCAAATTCAAGTGCAAATCCCAAGAGAACGGCTGTTTTTTGACGGATCATATCGATGTAAGCTTCCTCACTTACCGTACCCATCTTCTCAAAATTCATATCATGCTGCTGACCTTCACAGACTTCAGCTGCTGTCTGGTTGAAGAGCCTGAGACAAATTGGTAAAAGGTTCGGATCTACATCCAATAACATATCATATGCCCTGACCAGCATCACATCTCCTGAAAGAATAGCCGTATTGGCATTCCATTTTTCATGTACAGTAGCTTTTCCTCTTCTCAGAGGCGCATTATCCATAATGTCATCATGCATTAAGGTGAAATTATGAAATACCTCAACAGCCATGGCTGGAGTCAATATTTCCTGATAATCATCCTTATATAGTGAATAGGAGAGAAGAGTTAAAAGTGGGCGGATTCTTTTCCCTCCCAAGCTCATAATATAGGATATGGGTTCATAAAGTTCATTAGGGGAGGTACCGTATGAAAAACCTTGAATATGGTTTTCTAAATCCTGTAAAATCTTACCTATGTCGTTTCTGTTTTGGCTCATTATCTGCAAATTCCAAGTCTATGGTTCTTCTGTCAATATCTGTAGCAACTACTTTTACCATCACTTTGTCTCCCAAAGTGATCATTTTTTTATTTCTGCTGCCGATCAAACGCATGTTTTTTTCATCAAAATCGTAATAATCATCATTCATTTCAGACACCTTGACCATACCCTCACATTTGGTTTCAGTAATTTCTACATATACTCCCCATTCCGTCACACCGGTGATGATTCCCTCATAATCCTTTTCTTCTGCCAAGGTCATATATTCTACCTGTTTGTATTTGATTGAAGCCCTTTCTGAATCTGCTGCTCTTTTTTCTCTTTCAGAGGAGTGCAGACATTTATCTTCCCATGCCTCCGAATCAGGGGTTTTCCCCCCATCCAAATAATGTTGCAATAGGCGATGTACCATCATATCAGGATACCTTCTGATAGGAGATGTAAAATGGGTATAGTGTTTAAAAGCCAAACCAAAGTGTCCCTTAGGCTCAGTGGTGTATTTGGCCTTAGCCATACTTCTGATGGCCAATTGTTCCAAGACATTCTGTTCGGGCTTACCTACAATATCATCCATCAATTGGTTTAAAGCTTTGGATATCTTCGCTCCTTCAGAGATTTTGATGTCGTGTCCAAATTTTTTGGCAAAATTAGAGAAGGTTTCCAGTTTCTCAATATTGGGATGATCATGGATTCTATATACAAAAGTATCTTTGCCTTTGTTTTTGTTGAATATAAATTCTGCCACCGTCCGATTGGCCAAAAGCATAAATTCCTCGATCAATTTGTGAATATCCTTACGCTCTTTGATGATTAGTCCCAAAGGGGTTCCTTTTTCATCCAATTTGAATTTGACTTCAACCGTTTCAAAATTGATGGCTCCCTTTTCAAATCTTCTTTTGCGGAGCCTTTTCGCCAACTCATTGAGGAGTGTAAGTTCTTGGTAAAAATCGCCTTCTTGTTTGTCTATATTCTCCTGAGCTTCTTCATAAGCAAATCTTCTGTCAGAATGGGTTACCGTTCTTCCTATCCAATGCTTGATGATATCTGCATTTTCATCCATCTCAAAAACACAGGAAAAAGTCAATTTATCTTCATTTGGTCTTAAAGAACACAAGCCATTGCTCAATCTTTCAGGCAGCATGGGAATTGTCCTGTCGACCAAATAGACCGAAGTGGCCCGATCAAAAGCTTCTTGCTCCAGCTTTGTTTTGGGCTTGACATAGTGGGTCACATCAGCGATATGCACACCAATTTCATAATTACCATTGTCCAATTTTCTGTAAGAAATCGCATCGTCAAAATCCTTTGCATCTGCAGGATCTATGGTGAAAGTTGGTACCTCCCGCATATCCCTTCGGTTTTTTATTTCAGCGCTTGGGATTTCATCAGGAATGGCATTGGCTTCCTCTTCCACTTCTTTGGGATACTCAAAGGGCAGTCCAAACTCTGCCATAATGGAGTGTATTTCTACCTCATGTTCACCAGCTTTACCCAATACCCTGATTATTTTTCCGGTAGGGTTCTTATCATCCTCTCTCCAATCGGTAAGTTTTACTACTACTTTTTGATTGTGCTCAGCGTCTTTTAAGTCCCCTTTATGCACAAATATGTCATGGTGCATTTTTTTGAAGTCAGGCACCACAAAAGCAAATCTTGGAGAAATCTCTACTCTCCCGACAAATTCATCCCTATTCCTCTGAATAATTTCAAGGACTTTCCCTTCCAATCTTCCTGTACTTCCTTTGACAGGATAAACCATTACACGTACTTTGTCTCCGTCGAGTGCATGCTTTAGATCCGCTTCCTTGACCAATATGTCTTCTTCCATTTCATATTTGGCTTCCGGACGTATATAAGCAAATCGGGGATTGACGAAGTCAACTTCCCCTTCAATAAATTCTGGTTCTTTGACTGATGAAAAATAATTCCTTGGGTTCTTGGATACTGAACCTGCCGCAGCCAATTTATGGAGCGCCGGTTCAACGGCACCTTTGGTAAGGGAATCCCTTATTTCAAGCTTTTTGATGACCTGCTTGGCATTGAATTCTTTGCCATAGTTGTTGTCCAAAAAATTAAGGACTTTTTTTGCCAACTGGGAGGCATCCATCACTTTTCCGCCTTTCTTCTTACCCTGTTGATTGTTTGATTTTCTTCCCATAAAAGGTTTATTTCCAATTGTTTAATTTCAGGTCCTTGATCTGTCGGAAATGGGCCTGGTTATTTGTTATTAATTCCATATCTGAATGTATGGCTATTCCTGCGATTAGTAAATCAGCAGTTCCTATTGTAATTCCTTGTTTTCTCAAATCAGCATAAACAGAAGCCGAAATTTTTATCGATTCTTTGCTCATTCTGATCAATTTATTTTCTTCTACAAAGATGTCAAAAATAATTTTCTTGTTTAGAGATCCTCTGAATTCAAGACCCTTGAGAAATTCAAAATAGGAAATATCAGAAATTGAAAACACATCAAATTCTGAAAGACACTTTTTTGTTTTAATTAGGGTTTCAGTATCTTTTTTGAAAAAGTTTATTAGGGTATCAGTATCTAAAAGGGCCTCTTTCAAGTTTCTTCAATGTTACGGTCCCCTTTAAGCCTATTTTTGGGCAAATCCACAGTAAGTTCTCTGATTAAATCTGCATCTTCAACATTATCAAGAAATCCCGCAAAAGATAAAATCCTTTCAATTTTTGATTTCCTTGAATCCAAATCATCTATGATTTCATCAAGTTCTATCAATTCTTCCTCTGATAAGCTTTCAAGCTTACCTAGAATCCGCTCTTTGATATTTTCAATTGATTTCGTTTTCATCAGGTTTTTCTTTCTATAAAGTTACTAAAATCATTTTGGTTTTGGTGAAATTTTTTAACTTAGACTTTAATTAAAGAATGGGTAATTTTTAACCTTTAGAAAGATGAATTCAAAAACTTTGATCCTGTTGTTTTTCCTGTCCTTTGCTCTGCAACATGTTGGTTTTACCCAAAATTTTCAGGGAATCTACCAGACCACCGATCCGGAAAATCCTTTGGTTTTAAGTGTCTCCGAGCAGGGGGAGTTGCTTATGGGTAAACTTTTCCAATCTGATTTAAGTTCCAAGGAATTCGTGGCCAGGAAAGCAAAAAGCGGTTTTGCAGGTGTATTCGAGGTAGAAGGAGAGTCTGAAGAGGTTCATGGAATTCTTGACAAGAAACTCCTGACTTTGACTTTAAAAGCAGAGAATAGGTCAGTGGAAATGGAAAGGGTTTCCAAAGATTTGAATTACGATTTTTCAAAGGTTTTTGGAGAAGCAACAAATGCTTTAAGAGACAAAATCACTGGAGTTTGGATCCTTAAAGAACAGTATAAAACAGAAAATGGTGAGAAAGTAA
>NZ_SLAP01000097.1 GCF_007126775.1 Cecembia sp.
AAGAAAAAAATTGATTTGATAAATAATATAAATCCAAGTTGGAAGGACTTGGGAGAAGAAGTGATGAATTGGTGATGCTAAGTCATTCTGAGATTTTAAAATCTTGCATTTACAGAAAGGCAATGACATCACTTGACCCGTCATCCTGAACTGGAGCTTGCGGAGTCGAAGCATCTCCCATTTATAGGAGACCCTTCGCTTCACTCAGGGTGACGGGTACTACAGAGGAGACCCTTCCTTCGTCAGAGTGACGGATACTGTAAGGGAGACTCTTGCTTTGTCAGGGTGACGAATGGTTACGTCATGCTGAGCGCAGCTTGCGGAGTCGAAGCATCTCCCATATGATAGGAGACCCTTCGCTTCACTCAGGGTGACGGGTACTACAGAGGAGACCCTTCCTTCGTCAGGGTGACGGATACTGTAAGGGAGACTCTTGCTTTGTCAGGGTGACGATTGGTTACGTCATGCTGAGCGCAGCTTGCGGAGTCGAAGCATCTCCCATATGATAGGAGACCCTTCGCTTTGCTCAGGGTGACGTAAAAGTTTACGATCTCGATTCTCGATTCTGACCTCTTGTCTCTTGCTTCTTGTTTATTGATTCTTATCTCTCGCTTCTCGCATCTAAAAGTCTCAAAAAAAATGTCACCATTTAGGATTATCATAGCGTTCATAGTACTCAGCATCATCGGCTTTGCCCTGGTGCCCAGGCTTTCTGTGGACCTGAATCCACGGGAGCGGGAACCGGTATTGACGGTGAGTTACGCTGTGCCAAGGTCCAGTCCTGAATTGGTGGAAAAACTGGCTACCTCCCCATTGGAAGGAGCGCTCTCCCAATTGGCCGACCTCAAAAAGATCAACTCGGTATCCAATTATGACCGGGGTTCTATTACCTTGCGTTTCGATAAAAACACGGATATGGACTTCAAAAAATTTGAAGTGGCTTCCATTATCCGGCAAGTATATCCCTCTTTGGATTCCAAAGTTTCTTATCCCTTGGTCACCCAATCTGAAGAGCGTAGAAGTGATCAGAAAACCCCTATCCTGACCTATTCGGTGAACGGGCCCTTTGCTTCTTTTGAGATCAAGAAAATTGCAGAAGATGTGCTCAAGTCCACGCTCAACCGATTCGAGGAAATCGAAGAAGTCACCATCCGTGGTGCCAATGACCTGCAGCTTTTTGTGACCTATGACATCAAAAAGCTACAAGCACTCAAGATGAGCAAACAAGACCTGGAGTCTGCCATCCGGGGAGCCTTTGGCCGGTCCTATCCCGGTGCCGTGCTGACCAATAGGGAGGAAACCCTTTTTATCCAAGTGGACAGGTCCCTGAATAGCCTGAGCCAATTGGAAAATCTGCTGGTTACCACCCGGGAGGGTAAGGAAATTTTCTTGAAAGATATTGCCCAGCTGACCTTGGAAGAAGCGGAAGCTACCTCTTATTACCGCATCAATGGTAATAATTCCGTTACCCTTTCTATCATCAATCGGGATGGGGTAAACAAGGTCCTTTTGGCCAAAAATATCAAAGCCGCTATAGAGGAGGCTAAGGACCTACTTCCTGCTGGCTTTGAAGTGCGTCTGGAGAATGACGATACCGAATTTCTGGAGAAGGAACTTAACAAAATTTACAAAAGATCCGGTCTATCCATCCTGATTTTGATCGTTTTCATTTTTCTGATGAACAGGAACCTGCGTTACCTGAGCATCCTTTTCTTGGGGATAGTGGTCAATCTGAGCATTACAGGGATTATTTTGTATTTGTTGAAAGTAGATATCCATCTCTATTCACTGGCGGGGCTGACCATATCTTTTGGACTGATCGTGGACAATGCCATCATCATGATCGATCACCTGCACAAACACAAAAACAGGAAGGTTTTCCTTGCCTTATTGGCTGCTTCTTTGACTACGATTGCAGCTTTAATGATCGTGTTTTTCCTTCCGGAGGATGACCGAAAAAACCTGACGGAATTTTCTGTGGTAGTGGCCGTGATGTTGGCGGTATCTTTATTGGTAGCCTTGCTTTTTACCCCGGCCATGTACCAGTTGCTCTTTGGAGAGAAAGCCAAAAAAGGCAGGGTGCTTACTGTTCCACAACTCAGAAAAAGGGCAAAAGGATTCCGTGCTTTCCAAAGCGGAATTGGTTTTGTCGCCAATTATAGAAAGAGCTTTATTGTCGCTCTGATTTTGCTTTTTGGAGTTCCCGTATTTTTTCTGCCCAATAAATGGGAGGGGCAGGAATGGTACAATAAGAGCATAGGCAGCACACTGTATCAGGAAGATATCCGGCCTTATGTGGACAAGTACCTGGGAGGATCTTTGAGGATGTTTGTAAGGGGTGTTTTTGAAAAATCTTCTTACCGGGAAGCGGAGAAGACCCGCTTGTATGTCACGGCCCGTTTGCCTTTTGGAAATACCTTAGATCAGATGGATTTTATCATGCGGGAATTTGAAGGCTATCTGAAAGGAGTGGAGGGAATTGATCAATTTGTAACCTGGGTGCAGTCAGGACAGTATGCCCAGATTGTGATCACCTTTAAGGAGGCCTACGAAAAATCTGCCCTTCCTTATCAATTGAAAGGTAGGCTATCCGTAAAATCCACCGATTGGTCAGGCGCCAGGTGGACAATTTATGGAGTAGGGCAGGGCTTTTTTACTGGGGCAGGAGGAGAGGGGATACCCTCTTTCCGAGTTACCATGAAAGGATACAATTACGATGAACTGGAACGGCAGGCTGAGATCCTGGCCGAGAAACTTTTGCAACATCGCAGGATTCAGGAGGTCAATACCAACGAGCGATTGAGCTGGAATGAGCAAAAGACAGAGGAGTATGTCCTGCGCTTGGATCAGGGCAGCATGGCCTTAGGAGGAACCAATCAGTATCAGGTTATTTCAGCCCTTGATGATGTTTCCAAACCCACCGGGCCATCGGTGTATCTGACCATGGAGGATAAAAACTATGGCTTGGTAGTCAGGGAGCAAGCTTCAGAGAAGTATTCCAAATATGACCTGGAGTCCAACAGTCTGATTACAGGGGAAGACCGTATCTTTAAGGTCAGTAATTTTGGTTCACTCAGCAAAGAAACTACTACCAATGCCCTTCACAAAGAGGATCGGCAGTATATCCGCTTGGTGGCTTTTGAATACATGGGTTCTGCCAAATTCGGTAATGAATACCTGGATGAGGTCTTAGAGGAAATGAAGGCTATCATGCCCATCGGTTATTCCGCTTCCAAGCAGACCTGGTCCTGGAATTGGGAAAAGGCGAAAAGGCAGTACAGTTTGATTCTGGTGCTCATTGTGGGCATATTTTTTATTACCTCGGTATTATTTGAAAACCTCAAGCAACCCTTTTATATCATCGTGATCATACCGATTTCATTTATCGGCTTGTTTTTGATTTTTTCTCTGTTTGACTTCTATTTTGATCAGGGAGGCTATGCAGCCTTTGTGATGCTGGGTGGCTTAGCGGTGAATGCAGCGATATTTATCGTCAATGACCTGAATAACCGAAGGCAAGGGCTGTACAACAGGAACATCCTAAAAGCAGTCGCAGGAAAAGCGGTTCCCATCATGTTGACCATTTTGTCTACCTGTTTTGGTCTGATTCCTTTTATCATGGAAGGGCAGAATGAGGTTTTTTGGTTTTCCCTGGCCATTGGCACCATCGGTGGCCTCGTGTTCAGTATAGTTGGTGTGTTTTTGGCCTTACCGGTATTTTTATGGAAGAAAAAGAGTTGAGGTGTTTAATAACTAAAGTACAAAATAACCCCAATCCCTGGCTGAAGAAGATGAAAAGGGCTTCGCTGTATGTTGTATTCAAATCTCCGTCTCCTTTATCAGGATTAAATAGGGTGTCTTGTTTTCTCAAAAACTTAGCAGGGGTACTTTCATGATACAAAGCCTTAAATTCCCAATGTCCCTTCTCCCTGTTTTTGAAAGAGAATTTGAGTCCTCCACCAATTCTATAGGCCATCACCCAATTTGACTGGTCACGACCTTCTTCAATAGGTACACTGTCCCAACTTTCCTTGATTTTATATCTTGTATAAAAATAGTTAGTGCCGAGCTGGGCTTCCAAGAATGGGATAAACTTTGCCTCTTGATTAAAATTATACCGAATAAAACCCATCAGACTTAGTAAATTTTTATTTCTTCTCAGTCTCATTTCATCATTATAACCCTGATAGAGGTCTCTTCTTTTTTCAAGTTTGGTTTGGTAGGTGCCAATCCCGATGTTTAGTCCAAGGTCTACGGGGCTGTTTTGCAATGGATAATATAGCATAAAAGTGTACTCGGGGAAAAAAATGCCTTCTGCACTTTCTTTCAACTTATTTAAGGGAATACCAA
>NZ_SLAP01000228.1 GCF_007126775.1 Cecembia sp.
GCTTCCATCTCCATTAAAATCACCTGCAACGATGCTGTTCCACCAACCCAAGTGATTTTCCATTCCCGTATCTTTGAGCTTTTCAAATCCATTTCCAGTGTTTTTGAAAACCGTGATTGGCATTAATTCACCTACCAAAATCAAATCCACCAAACCATCTTGGTCAAAGTCCGTCCAAAGCGCGTCGGTAACCATACCCACCTGCCTCAATCCTGGCGCCAATAAATCGGTTACATCTTCAAGCTTACCCTGATTGTTCCGAAGCAAAATGCTTTGATCAGGAAAGGGAAACTGTCCTATAGGACTCCTTCCACCAACAAACAAGTCCATGTAACCATCTCCATCAAAATCAGCCACCTTTACCACTGAGCCACTGACTTTATCTGCAGTTAGGGCATCCTGAGAGGATTGGAAATTACCCTTGCCATCATTGATGTATAACCTATCTACATATTCCTCTGCATCAAGCCTAAATTCAGCGCTACCGGAAACCAGATAAAGGTCCAAATCACCATCATTGTCCACATCAAAGAGTACCATTCCCATCTCTTCAAATTGCTTTTCCTCCTCTTTTTGAAACAGATCCACACCAGAGAAGGTACCTGTTTCATCCTGAAAAAAGATGCGGGGCGAAAAACCGGAAGAACTGCCTACAATAAAATCTTCAAGGCCATCTCCATTGATGTCCCCAACCACTATTCCTGGACCAAATTGGGTCAGTTTATGAGGTAAAGTGCGCTGGATATTGTAATCAATTTTATCTGCCTCCTGATGAACAAAATCAATTCCCTTTACATAAGAAACTTCTTCGACAAGGCGATTTACTTCTTTGGGAGTAAAAGGAAAATCAAGGTCAGAAAGTAATTTAGACTGTGCATTGCTATGTTCCAATACGATCAGTTCATTTACTTTTTCAAGCCTAGCACTTTCATATTTTCCATCCTGCCAAAAAATCTCCAGCATTAGGACTCTGTCCTGATCGCCAAGTCCAAAATGGACGACGTCTTCAACAGCAGACATATATCCCCTGGAAACATGCTGTTCATGGTACTGGAAAGAACCATCTTCAAATCGAAGAACAAGTTTCGCTCCTATACCCATAGGGTTTTGTTGATCTCCTTTCAATTTCACCCTTAGGAAGTTTCTTTTATCCTTTCCCTGATTGGTTTTATTTTCAAAGACAAAAGCAGGATCATTGATATTATTGACTACATAATCCAAATCTCCATCTCCATCCAAATCCACGAAGACTGCCCCATTGGAGAAGGAGGGTTTATTTAAGCCCCAGCTATCGCCCACATCCGCAAAAGTCCAATCCCCCTTATTTCGGAAGGAATAATTAGGTATTTTAACAATCGGAATGGAATCAAGAAGCTGCCGAACAGAGGCTACACTGCCTACATCAGCCCTATAATTGGCAAAATCCTTATCAGTGATATCCCTGGGAAACCCATTGGTGATCAACAAATCTCTCTGCCCATCATTGTCCATATCTACAAATAGGGGTGACCATGACCAATCTGTTTGATAAATACCTGCCATAAAACCGATTTCACTAAATGGAATTTCAGGACCATTTCCAACGTGCAACATATTACGCACATGTTGGTATTCATATCCCCATTCTTCATTATTGATATAGGTTTGATATGAGTTTTTTGCGATTGTCGTCTTCTTCCTAAAATTACTTTCCCCCAACATATCTAAAGTGATGATGTCCAAATAGCCATCATTATTATAATCAGCAATATCAGACCCCATGGAAAACATGCTCTGATGCCGAATGTATTCCTTGGTCCTATTGGAAAAAGTACCGTCTTGATTGTTGATATATAAAATATCATTGGGCATGTAGTCATTGGAAACATAGATATCCAACCAACCATCCTGATTGATATCTGCCACAGCAATACCCAATCCAAATCCTTCTATGGTAATGCCCGCTTCTATGGTTACATCTGTAAATGTACCATCACCATTATTTTTGTAAAGTCTGTCATTATTGATGGCCGAACCATCAGTGATCTTTTCTCTAAAATTTGAGGGAGCTCCTTTTACCTGTTCGTTGTTCAGCACATACAAATCCAAAAGCCCATCATTGTTGTAATCAAAAAATGTTGCCATCATACTGTTGCCATGCTCAGCAATCCCATATTCTTTGGCCATTTCCTTGAAATAGGGCTTTCCATCATTATCAAGCCCCTGATTGACAAAAAGCATATTGGAACGCCTCTCCTTATCTGGAAACATCGCGGAACAAACATAAATATCCATCCAACCATCACCATTTATATCCACTACCGTTACTCCAGTACTCCAACGATCAGCGGCGGCAGTACCCGAACTTTCCGTAATATCCTCAAATTTGAGGTTGCCTAAATTCAAGTACAATGCATTGGATACTTGATTCCCTGTAAAATAAAGGTCCGGAAGGCCGTCATTATTGAAATCTCCTACAGCAACACCTCCTCCATTAAAAATATATTCATCCGTAAGGATATTGAAAGTGTCCGATTCAACAATCCGATTATTAAATTCAATTCCGGTAGTTTTTGTCGAGTGCAGTTCAAAAAGCGTATCTGTTCTTTTTGAA
Source organism: Cecembia sp. (assembly GCF_007126775.1). GTDB lineage: Bacteria > Bacteroidota > Bacteroidia > Cytophagales > Cyclobacteriaceae > Cecembia. Next base: position 2,594 of record NZ_SLAP01000228.1, read on the forward strand.
CAGGAAAAGATGGAGAAAAGAAATATACTGAGTGGTAACCATGTTTTTCTCATAATGTACTTGGGTTGATTAATGCAAATAATCTATAAGCCCAGGAATGGAGCGCTTAATCCGATTTAAATTTAGCCAAATTTTTCAAAACAAGTGAAAAAACAAAGAGATGGCTTAAAGCCATCTCTTTGAATTAACTATAGATTTAACAGGTGATTAGAAACCAGGATTTTGTCTTAGTTTATCAGACCCCATCAAGTCAACTTGGTTTTGTGGGATAGGCAATAATTCATCACGACCTGCTGTGAAGGAGGCTCCTCCCAATGCAGCCTGTAACAAAACACCATCTAAAGCCAAATAGAAATCAATCTCTTCTTTGGCAATACCCCATCTTACTAAGTCATAAAATCTATGACCTTCCATTCCCAACTCCAGTTTCCTTTCAAATCTTACGGCTTGTCTCGCTACATTGGCATCAGTCCAAGGAGCATTGTACAATTCTACAACATAATTTGCTGCAGGAGCACCACCATCTCTAAGAAGTTCAGAATTTTGAGCCCTTTCTCTTACCTGATTTGTTAAAGCTCTTGCTGCTTCCAGGTTACCCAATTCAACTTCAGCCTCAGCTGCCATCAATAAAACATCTGCAAAGCGGATGATCAAGAAATTGATGCCAGTATATCCAGGAGTCCAAGAAGAATTATCTTGGAAAGTACCTTGCTCCGCTCTTTGATAAACATATTTTTTAGGTGCATAAGGACCACCATTGGGCTGGTTACGAATCCAAGCTTCTCCTGGATGATCTTGCCAATCCAAATAAGGGATACCTCTTCTACCTACGGTATGGTCCAATCTTGGATCCAAAGGACCAGCATCAGGCGTGAAAGGCTGCGCAGAGGTCAAGCCCATATCACTAACAACCCTGTTTGCAGGCTGATTGAATGCGCCGTCCAACATAGGCAAGCCATTGTTAGTTCTGAAGGAATTGACAAAAGTAAAGCTTGGCTGGAAGAATCCACAACAGTTTCCAGGTCCATTTGGTCCTGTATTGTATGGGAAATTCAAGTCAAATTCAGGATTGGCATTGTTAACAGTTCCGGTACCAGCAGCAGATTGGTAAGCCCATATTGACTCCTGATGATTATCATTGGCGCCACGGAACATGTCGTCATAGTATGGTACTAAGCCGTACTTCAACCCATTACTTGTCACACCGTTGGCTATGACATCGTCAAAAACTTGTTTTGCTTCAGCAAATTTTCTGGCATATAGCATTGTTTTGGCCAAATATGCCTTAGCGGCCCAAGAATTCACCCTTCCTACCTGCGGTTGTGTCGCGGGAAGATTTTCTACAGCAAATCTGAACTCCGCCTCTATGAAAGGAAGCATTTCCTGATCATTGGTCAGGTTGTCAAATTCCTCTGATCCATAATCAACGGTATGGGGGATGATTGGAACTTTATCAAAATTTCGATACAATTGGAAATAATGATGTGCTCTTAGGAATCTGGCTTGAGCTTCAATAGCCAAAGCTTGCGCATCAGTTACATTATCAGCTCTTATTTCCAATAACCTAAGCACATTGTTATTTCTGGCTATACCTTCGTAATTTCCATTCCAGTTTTCTTCAAGAATATTAATCGTCGAGAACGCCTCATATCTCTGAATAGGGTTAATCGTCACAAAATCCCCTGGATCTGTACCTTTGTTGGCATCACCACCACGAATACTTCCCCAAACCCAATTGGAAGGAGA
>NZ_SLAP01000205.1 GCF_007126775.1 Cecembia sp.
GGTATCTATTTTCAAGATGGCATCATTGACCATAATGCCCAACATCACTACCAAGCCAATGGCCGACATGACATTCAAACTCGTTCCAGTCAGCAAAAGCACCAAAAAGGCCCCTGCAATACCCAAAGGCAGGGTGAAAATCACAATCAAAGGCTGCACAAAACTTTCAAACTGCGCCGAAAGAATAAAATACAGCAACAAAACCGCCACCAACAAAACGCCAATCAATTCACGAATGGTCTCCCTGTCTTTGAAATACTGCCCAAAGAAAGACACACTCAGATTCCTCTCCGCTCCCCAACTGAAAATCTCCGAATTATATATGGTTGGATTTTCTGAGGTAAGCAGCACAGACTGGTATACCCCTCCTTTGTCCGCAGTGACAAATTTGTACTGATTCTCATAATCAAAACGGATGAAATTACTCAGCGCATATTCCACCCCATCTTTTCCTCTGATGGTATTATTTCTCAAGATGGCTTCGAAATCCTGCCTTTCCGCACTGAGTTTGATCGGAGTGATCTCCCCAAACCTTTTGATATCTGTAATGGTATAGGCACCGAACAACCTTTTGATCTGCACTTGTAAGTCATTGGCCTGAATACCATACAAAGCCATACGGGAAGGATCCAAGCGGAAAACCACAGAAGCCTCCTTTTGCAGACTCGGCCCCCGCTCGAATTCTTGGGTGGGAAATTCCAATAGCCAAACATCCATTCTCTCCTCATCCACGGGTCGTTTGGTAGTCAAATCCTTCCACCTCACTTCATAAAAGGGCAAATTGGAGGCAAACAACTGATCAAAAGCATTGGGGGCATCTGAAATTTCAACCTGCGCACGGGGATAAGTATTTCTCAATAAAGATTGTAAACGGGCCATTTCCTCGGTTTTGGACGCCTGGGTTTCAAAAAGAAAGTACAGATTGGCTTCCTGCAGGGAACTCTCCCCATCAAAAAGAATAAATTGCCGCACCCCAATGTCCGCTTCCGCCTTTTCATATGCCCCTTGCATGTTTTCCAACAAGCTCAATACCCTGTCTCTGTTTTGCTCCACACCGATAGGCTCATTCCAGTCGATCCTTACCACTGCATCAAATTTTTCTATGGGCGGCAATCCCTGAATCGGCAGCAAATAGGCCAATGCCAAGCCGGCCGGAATCAGTAGCAGGAAAAAACCAAAACTGAGCCCCCTTTTGGCAAATATCCTAACATACAAGCGCTTGTATCCTTTCAGTACCGCTTTGAAGAACCGGCTGTCTTCCTCCGGCAATCCCTCATGGGATTTCTTTCGGAAGAAAAAATGGTACAACATGGGCAGCAGGATAAAAGCAACCAACAAAGACACACTTAAGATCGCTGCCACCGATACCGCCTGATCAAAAAACAAAGCCCCGGAAATACCGCTGAGGAAAACCAAAGGCACAAAGACCGCCAAGGTCGTCAATACCGAACTGATCAAAGCGGACATGACCTCATTGACGCCTTCTGCACAGGCATCGAAAAGCCCAAGTCCTTCTTTTCTTTTCCGTGTAATGTTATCTAATACAATGATGGAATTATCAATCAACATCCCCAAGCCCAAGGCCAGTCCGGAAAGTGAAATCACATTGATAGAAAGCTCAAAGAAATAAAATACCAGAAAGCTGATCAGCAGAGAAGAGGGAAGGGAAATGCCGATGATGATGGGGGTCCGGTAATTGCCCATGAATATGAATAGGACTCCAAAAGCAAACATGCCTCCAAACAAAAGGGAAGTCTGCAAATTGCTGATCCCTGCATTGAGCAGGACAGACTGGTCCTGGGTGAGGGCAAAATCCACCTGCGGATAATCTTCCCGGAAAATGTCTATGGCTTCATACACCCTGGGCAGCAATTCATTCATCTTGGCTGCCGCCTGTTTGTGCACGGTAATCACCAATCCTTCTTCTTCCCCAAATAAGTGAAAACCCATCACTTCATTGACCTCATATTGTACCTTTGCTACCCTGCCCAGATCTACAGTAACCCCTTCGGAGGAAGTCACCGGCAATTTCATAATGTCTGCAGGGTTATCTACACGTGTTGCCAAGCGCAGGTAATAGCGGAACTGTCCGTCTTCCACAGAAATTCCCGGCAGTTCTTCATTGCCAAATTGGATGGCGTTGATGACATTCTCCTCAGACATTCCCAATGCCCTGAGGGCAGCTTTATCGGGACTGACGGTGATGATCCGCTCCTTTTTGCCATTGATATCCACCAGGGATACCCCATCCAACTGCTCCAGTCTTTTTTTGAGCACATTTTCCGTCAAGAGACTGACTTCAGTAAAGTCAAAACCTGCTTTGGGAGTGACCTGTACCCTTACCACCGGAATATCATTGGTATTGACCCGAATGACCCGGGGACGGCTGAGGTCGGAGGGCAGGCTATTGGTCAGCCTGTCAATTTTTTCATTGACCTCAATGTAAGCCAGGTCCATGGGTGTATTATAATCAAAAACCAGGCGGATGGACCCCACCTCGGCGCCCGCTTTGCTATCCATGTCTTCCAGCCCGTTGAGCGTCATCAGGCTTTCCCGGATAGGAGAAAGCACATTTTGCTCTATCGCATCGGGCGAAGCATTGGGGTAGTTGACTTTAATAACAATTTGGGGAACATCAATGGGAGGTAAAAGTGAAATGGGTAAGGTTCTGAAAACAATCACCGAAAAGACCATCAAGGCCAAAAAGGTCATAAAAACAGCAATCGGTCTGGCCAATAAAAATCTTACCATGGCTTTACTCTTTGACGATTTGTACAGGTGCCTGATGGGCCAATTGCAGATTATTCGAAGTGATGACCGTCATGCCTGCCTCTATTCCGGAAAGCACTTCCACTTCCCTGCCATTGTCCTTACCTACCTCCACATAATTCCATTTGGATTCATTGTTTTCAATAGTAAATACCACTGGACGGTTGGAACGGTACACCAAGGCTTCTTTGGGAACCACCAGAGAATTGTTCTGTGGGGCACGGATGATGGCACGGGCATTCATGCCGGGAAGCAGGCCTTTGGCCGCACTGACCAGAATGGCAACCTGAACCAATCCGTTTTCATCTACCTTGGGATTGATACTTCTTACCGTTCCGGTTAGATCCGAAAAGCCGCCACCCACAGGATAAATCTCAGCTTTTTGCCCAATTGAAATCAAATTGATATCTGATTCCAGCACTTTGACTTTTAGCTCCAACTGACCTGTATTGATAATTTCAAACAATTCATCCCCTGCATTCACCATAGCCCCTGTTCTCACCTTTAAGTCAGCGATTCTTCCGGAAATGGGGGCTTTGATGGTAGATTTTTCAAGATCCATCTCGGCCTCCTTCAAGTCTAGTTCCGCGGCGAAAAATCCACTTTTGATTTTGAGGTACTCTTCAATTTCTTTTTTGCGGTTTTCATCATTTCCCTGAAAAACCTCTGAGAAACTCAGGGCCTCGGACTGGTAATTGACTTCCGCATTTTTAAGGGCTATTTTGGCTTTTTCCAATTTGAGCTGATTTTCTCTAAGGTCCAGTCTTGCCAATACGGTCCCTTTTTCCACAAAATCCCCTTCCTTTACCTGCATCAGCTCCAAAATCCCTGATCGTTCTGCACTGAGCTTAACCTGTGCCAAGGCTTCGATTTTACCCGTGGCGTTGATGAGGTAATCAAAGGACTTGCGCTCTGCCTGGGCTACCCGAACAGGCGTGGCAGACACCTCTGCCCTAAAAGCTTCCAAAGGTTGGTCCTGGTTTTCACCTTTTTCTTCTTTGCAAGAAAAAAGGAGTACAAAGGCGATAAAAAGAAAATATTGAAAACTGAAATATCTCATATGCCGAAATATAATAACAAATTAACTAAAATATCTTTAAATCAATATAAAAAAACCAAATATTGGTCTAGAGTGGCAGTAATTATATTCGTTTGGGTCAATTCCATTCCAATACCTATTTTAATTTCATGTAACTAATTTGGCTCAAGATCTGAACAGGGCTCATCCAAACAATTCCATCCATTAATCAAACCCTTATTACATGCCAACAATCTAATGGCCTTTTGCAAATAAACCCGTAGCTTTTCTTCATTTTAATAGTTAAAAAACATCTCCTATCCAGAAAGGAATAATTGGATTGGTTCGTTTTGAATGTCTTTTACAAAAATACTTTTAAAGTAACCAAAACTATTAAAAAGGCACTTTTTAAGACCAAAGCAAAATCAAAGGTTTTAGATTGCAAAAAATATTAACCTCTAAAAAAAGCTACCCATCTTTGATTTTTTTACAATTCTAGGATTAAATTTTAACCTTGTTCAGACTCTCAGACTATTA
>NZ_SLAP01000108.1 GCF_007126775.1 Cecembia sp.
AATTTTTTCGGCCGTAAATTAAAATACACTAATTTTGTCTTCGAATTAAACAATAATTTATGAAAAAACTTCTTATTTTGTTTAGCCTTATGATATTGATTCAATACTCAGTTAAAGGGCAAGAGGTTGGTGCACAGTCAGTTTATGTGGAATTGGGCGGGGCAGGATTGGCTTACTCTTTCAATTATGATTTTAGGTTTGATAAGAACGACATCAATTCCTGGGGGATGCGGATGGGTGCAGGAGGCTGGGCAAGGAACGATAGTTGGGGATCTGAAGGTTTACTGACTATGCCCATCCAGCTTAATAAATTGTTCGGAAGTCATAAGCATTTTTTTGAATTGGGTGGAGGCGCAACATTTGTTTATTTCAGAGACCGTTACAACAACTGGAATGGTGGGATCACAGAAAGAAGAAACTTTAGTTTTATTTTGGATACCGGCGATACGCCAGCTTTTATGGGGACTTTGAATTTTGGATACAGAAGAATTCCTGTAGATGGAGGATTTACCTTTAAGGCCAATTTGACGCCAATCTTTAATCAAAATGGTTTTTGGCCGCTCTGGGTAGGTGTTGGTTTTGGCTACGCATTTTAGTAATCCATATTCCAAATTCCTCCTTTTTCAGCGGCTTGTGAAAGAAGCAATGTCCCTTTTCTGATAAAGAAAGGTTGACCATCTGTGCCTAAATCCCATAATTCTCCTCGAAGGAAAACATTGACGCCATGTTTTGCACCGGAAAGGCCTAATCTTCCAGGGAGAGCATATTTTTTCCAAGCTTCTTGTTCGGATATTTTCCCGATATCGTTCAATGATACATCATGGGGAGCAGGAGTTCCATTGTATCCTGCCCAAGGTACATCCATAGCTCCATCTACGGCGCAATAGGAATTTACCAATACCAGATCAACCCCCTTTATGGCTTCGTAAGCTTCCGGATACCAAGAATCTGCACAGACCAAGATTCCTACTTTACCCATTGGTAATTCAAAACTAGGTATAGCAGCGGGAGAAGATGCAGCAATAAATGGTTTTTCAGAATCAATGGGAAATGCTTTTTTGATTACTGTAGGATAAATGCTCCCATCCGGACCAAAAAGAAAGGAACTGTTATAAAGTGGAGCTTCTTTTTTCACAATAATTTGATTGTCAATTACCTGTGGTTCCGGTAAATTGATAGATCCAGCAGCTGTAAACACTTGGTATTTTTTAGACAGTGTTAAAAAACTCCTTTCATAAGCTTTTGCCATTTGATTTGCCTTCATTCTAAAGAGGGTGGAGGCTATTCTGTCCTCCTCATTCTTTGACAAAGGGTAATGTTTGATGAATTCAAATGGATTGGTCAATACCAGTTGGGCCATCGCCCAAGTCAAGGAAGAAGCCTTGGCTACCGAAGGTTTTTCATCCAGTATAACCAACCATGTTCCCAGGTATTCGGGTAGCAATACAATGGTGTTGCTACTTAAATACCCTTCCTCTTTGGCTTTTTGATAGTAAGCTTCCAGCTTTTGAAAAAATCTTGTCTCCGAAAGGTAATCCGATTCCAGCATATAGGGCTGTATACCTACTACATTTCCTTGAAGGCTGTCAATGGGAAGTGGAATTAAGTTTTCGACATGGCTGATATTTGGGGCCATCTCTGGTAAAGTGCTCCAGCTTTCAGTATTTGCCCAAATAGCCCAAATTACAAAGACAGAAAGTATTAGAATGACAAATTTCTTCATTGCAGCGGTTGTTTTAGATCCGATAGGATGTTGCCAGCGGCTGTTTCTCCTGCCCTTACCGCCCCTTCAATGTATCCAAACCAAACCTTTGAGGCCTCTGTGCCTGCCCAATAGATGTCATTTTCTGTTTTGGAATAGGCATCCTGAAATCCTGTCCAGGCGCCTGTAGGGTATATGCCGGCATAACAACCTCTGCTCCATGCTTCATCTGTCATACTGAAATCCTCATATAGCATCGGTAGTTCCGCATCTTTCCCAAAATAAGCCACAAGTTTACGAAGCATGATTGCCTTTCTTTTTTCTTTGGTGTTTTCAAAGTATGCTTTGGCTCGATTGCCTATGGTAAAGGCCAACATGATGCCAAAATCTGCTTCCTTCGGTGAAGCATCAAACATGGATTGGAAAGGAGAATGTTCGTCGGCAAAAGCTTGGCCGCTGAACCCTGATTCTCTCCAGAAGGGCTTTTGATATACCATAAAGCATTTGCCCACCTGCCCCATAGCTATTCTGTCCATCACCTGCCTCTTAGCGGAAGAAAGCATGGGATGGAAATTGATTTTACCTGCTAAAATCGGAGGTATTGCCATGATGATTTTCTTTGCTTTGTAGGAAAAACCTTCACCCTTAACTGTAAACACCCCATCTTCCTTCCTAATCCTATCTACCGGATGGTTGAATTTGATTTGCTCCATAAAAGGTTGAGCCATTCTTTCGACCAAAGTTTGCATGCCTCCAGCTATCCGGTGAAGTTGAGCGCCATTTTTAATGTTGATCAGGGTATTGAGGTCCCTGCCCGATTTGAAATAAAAAAGGGCATGTAGCAGGGAGACTTCATTCAATTCTGCGGCGAATACCGTTTCAAGGGCCAGGGTTATTACTTTTTGACAGGATTTTGTCTTACAATGTTTGGCTACAAAAGCAGCAAGGGATACCTGGTCAAATTCCAAGGCTTTAGGATGTAGCCAAGGGCTATCCTCTGGAATCGTTTTGGCCAAACGCTCCAATTTTTTGAGAACAAAATCCAAGTTAATTAAAGAGAATAGGTCTAAATTGGGAATCAGTCCTTTGAACTTTTTTACCTGCTTCTTCAAGTCGAGGACATTATAGCCTTGGTCATAGGTTTCAAAGTATTCCAAACTGTAGGATTTGCAAAGGGCATACATCCGGTCTTGGCTGGGCCCGATCCACTGACCGCCTAGGTCTAAGTACAATTCCTCGGAAATTTGTTTGGTATAAACCCTTCCTCCTAATCTTTCTCTTGCCTCCAGGAGCAAAAAGGGGATGGCAGCCTCATGCAGTTTTTTTGCTGCAGCTACGCCGGAGAAACCAGCACCAATAATGATTACTTGATTCATATTTTTTTATTGTAGGGAAAACTCAAATGTTTCCCCTTTTCCTAAATCAATTTCCAAAAGGTTTCCTTTGTGTTTCAGAAATGCTTTGCCTCCGATGGGAGCCGAAATACTTGCAGTCATCAGTTCGCCATCTTTCCATTCCATATTTACAAGAAAATTCCCTCTGGCTTTCAACCCAGAAACTTTTCCATTTTGCCACGTCTTTGGAAGTGCAGGAAGTAAATGGATAAATCCATCATGGCTTTGTAAGAGCATCTCAGCAATTGCTGCGGTATAACCGAAATTGCCATCTATTTGAAATGGGGGATGGGCATCAAATAAGTTGGGATATAAGGATTGTTGAATGAGTTTTTGAATATGCTCATGTGCCATTTCTCCATCATGTAACCTGGCAGAAAAATTGATCAGCCATGCCCTTGACCAACCTGTCCCTGCTCCTCCATGGGCCAATCTGTAATCCAAAGTTTTTTTGACTGCTTCAAATAAATCAGGGGTCTTATTTTTGGTAATGGCATTTCCAGGATGAAAAGCATATAAATGGGACATGTGTCGGTGGCCTTTTTCGGGCTCCTCATATTCTTGGTCCCACTCCAAAAGTCTTCCATCACTTCCAATTCTTAAACCCGATCTTAAGTTTTGTCTTTTAGCCTTCACTTCATCAAGTATAGGGGATTGGTAACCCAAAATTTTACTTGCCTGCATAAAATGATCAAAAACCTCAGCGATAATTTGTTGGTCCATGGCTGCTCCAATGGTAGAAGCGACGGATTCTCCTTTCGCGTTGATAAAACTATTTTCAGGTGAAGTGGAAGGGGAAGATACCCACTTGCCATCTTCTGGATAAGGAACCAGCCAATCCAAATAAAAAGCAGCAATTTCTTCCATGGCTGGCAAGAACCTTTGTCTTAAGAAATTTTTGTCCTGGGTAAAAAGGTATCGCTCCCAGAAATGCTGCATCATCCAACCTCCTGCTCCCAGCCAAGAACCCCAATATGCCTCTGCAGCTTGTAGAAATGTCATATTCCAAAGGTCTGAACCATGGGCCAATGCTGCGCCCCGCATGCCATAAGTTTGCTGAGCGGTTTTTTTACCGCTGAGGATCAGTTGGTCCATATAATCAAAAAATGGCTCATGAAGTTCTGATAAATTGGTGACTTCTGCAGGCCAGTAATTCATCTGTAAGTTGATGTTCAGGTGGTAATCTGCATTCCAAGGGGCTTCGATATGCCTGTTCCAAAGACCCTGAAGGTTAGCAGGAAGTGTACCCGGTCTGGAAGATGAAATCAACAAGTACCTGCCAAAGTCAAAAAGTAAGGATTCCAGGTAAAGATCAGTGTTTCCTTCTTTGACCCGTTCAATTCTTTGATCAGTAGGGTTGTCTAAAGGGTTTGGATCTTCCAATGAGAATTTCACTCTATGGAAAAGAGATTGATAATCGGTAATATGCCTTAGTTCGAGTTCTTCAAAAGTTTTGGCTTTAATGTTTTGAAGTTGTTCTTGATTTTTTCTTTGGAAATCCTGATGGTAGTAGGAAGTGTTGGTGAGCAATTTGATGGTGAGTACTTCTACTCCTTCCACTTCAATATGATCCCCTTTTTGAAATGTTTTGCCACTCTCGTTTTCTATGAAAGCGATGGTTTGGAATTTGACCCCATGGAGGATTGGGCTGGGTTTGGAATCAATTTGCCCCCTTCTCTGCGTGATTTCTCCCTCCATTTGTAAAGTTTGGTTGGAGGTGGATTGCACATTTACGGTGGGATATCCTTCATCCTCTGGTCTGCTCAGTCTGATTTTCCCATTGATTCCTTTTGGGTGTTTGGACTCCAATCGCATTACTATTGCTTGATCCGGTGCTGAAGAGAATACTTTTTGTATAAAATCAAAGCCTTCTACCGTATAATTTACGGTCACCAAAGCCCGGTCCAAATCCAATTCACGCTTGTAATTACTTATTTGCTGATGCTCTAGGTCAAGCCAAAGGTCTCCCAAAGTCTGATGGGAGCGGGTGATACTTTTTCTTGAAAATTTGGCTACCAATAAAGAGTCTGCTTTTTTATTTTCTCCTTGTAAGAGTAATTGTCGGATGAACTCCAGATCCTCCGGTTTTCCTTCTGCCAGTCCCCAGTCCTCCGGTCCACCCGGCCAGAGTGAATCTTCGTTGAGTTGGATCCGCTCAATTGATGTTTGCCCAAAGACCATGGCCCCTAATCTGCCATTGCCTAAAGGCAGGGCTTCTTCCCAAATGCTTGCAGGTTTTTCATACCAGAGTATGCTTTGAGCTGATGTTTTATGCGCACCAAAAGCGCAAAATAGAAAAAGCAATAAAAAAAGTGTTGACTTCATGTTTCAGAAATTAGGCGATGGGTATTGCGCTAATTTACCGATTTAAAAGCAATATCTTTTCCTTTTATACTCACATAATGTTTTCGGTATAACATGCTGTCGGGGAAGTTCCCTGACATTAAAGGTGAGATATCGAAATAAAACACCTATTTATTTTTGATTGATCAGGAATTCGCGAAATTCCTGAGTATCAAAATTACTCATGCCCTCTTGATAAAAGACGATTTCACCATTGGGGTCGACGACCAAAGTGGTAGGGATGGATTGGCTTTGCAAGGCATTATTAAGTCCATAACTGGCGTGTACCACAGGGAAAGTAAATCCTTTTTTATCGATAAAATCTTTACTCTTTTCAAATTCTTTGTCCAAGGCGATCATAAGGAACTCCAGGTTTTCCTGTTCACTGACTTTTTTATACAAGGATTCGATATGTGGCATTTCTGCCCTACAGGGAGGACACCAGGTAGCCCAAAGGTTAATAAAGACGGTTTTGCCTCTATAATCTTCTAGATCAACCCTATTTCCTTCCAAATCCAGAAAGGAGCCTAAATAAACAAATTGTGTATTGGTTCTATCTACTAAAGTTATTTTTGGTTTTTTAATGCCTGTGGCCAATAACAAAGATTGAACCCCTCCCATAATTGGGGTGATGAGTCCGGTAAAATATAGAAAAGCAAAAACTGACAGCATTATGCCCCAGCTTTTCAGTTCTTTTTTCCAATCGATCATGCTTTATTCAATTTTTGTGTAATTTAGGGAATGACGGGATTTTTTCTTGTGATAAAAGGTACTAGAATTAAAGAAAGGAGCGAGGGAAAAGGTTAAAGGAGTCCAGAAAGTAATTTTGAGGGCCTATTTAGCCTTGATATTTATTCAGAAATTTGCAAACATTCTTTGAATTTGTGCTAAGCTCAGGTGGAGCCCATTGTCGATTGATTCGATTTGATTAATTTTGAAGATTAATTAGTTTACTAATCGATATTTGTCGTTGAATAATTCTTTAAAATTAAAATTTTAATGAGTACCTTATCTAAAAATATATTTCTATGAAAAAATTCTTTACGCTGATCTTGGTAATATTCCTTATGGTTTTTGAAATCAAAGCCCAAAGTGTGGAAATTACACCTTTTACTGGTTACACTTTTGACCATAGTTTTCCGATTTTTGCAGGCAGGGCAAGATTGGGTGGAGGACAAACCTTTGGTGGTATGATCGGATTTCAGGTCAATGATTTTCTGGAAATTGAAACCTTGTACAGTTACCAAAACGGTACAAGCACTGCGAGATCCACAGCCATTCAAAATGATGTGCGGACCCGTACAAACGCCCATTATGCGATGATTGGAGCGAATAGATTATTCCCAACCTCCCCTCAGATGGCATTTTTCACAGGGGCTAAAGTAGGTGCAGCCATTCTTTCATTTCCAGAAGGAGATTACAGGGATATCAGTAGGTTTGCGGTAGGGATTAATGGAGGGATGAAGTATTTTGTCTCGGATAATGTAGGACTCCGTGTTCAGGCCAATCTGATGATGCCAATTTCAAATGTTGGTGCAAATCTTTGGTGGAGCCCGGGAGGAGGTACGCAAGTGGGACTTAACGGTTGGTCTTCTGTCATCCAATTTGGTTTTACCGGTGCTCTGGTCTTTAGGTTGGCAAGAAATTGATACCTTAAAGAAATTTATTATCCCTACTCTTGCTTACAGAGTAGGGATTTTTATTATTTTTAAGGTATGCGTTATAGTTTGATTGGCATTATATTGTTTTCTTTTTGTCTGCCATCTAGGGGGTGGGGACAACAAATTGAAGTTACCCCTTCGACTGGATACACATTTGGTTCCGGTTTTGATATCACAGGGGGGAGAGCCAAACTGGAAGGTAATGTCAATTTAGGGCTCTTTTTGGGATACACGCCCAAACGCTTCACAGAACTGGAATTGTCTTATAATTTTTTGGGCACCAATGCCACAGCCAACTCTATTTATCTGACTGAGGATGTAGTATCGAGGTCACAGTTACATTTCGTGATGTTTGGAGTGAACCGGTTTATTATCATTAATCAACAACTTACCTTTTTCTCAGGGCTCAAACTTGGTAGTGCTACTTTAGGGTTTCCAGAAGGCGATTTTGAAGATCAATCGCGATTTTCAGTAGGGGTGCAGGTGGGTATGAAATATTTTATCACAGATCGTATCGGTCTGAGGACTCAGGCGCATTTACTGCTTCCGGTAATCAGTGAAGGGGGCAGCTTGTGGTGGAATCCCAATACAGGTATCGGTATCAGTGGCTGGTCTCCCATTTTACCCTTTAGTTTAAATGCTGGAATGATTGTGAGATTGGGCATGTAATCCTTTCTTAATTATCCCAGTTACTGGTTTGCCCGAAGTATAATATTTTTATTTATTGTTGTTTTTCAGTAAATTATATTTTTATTTCTTTAAACACTTAAAATAATCACTATGGAAAATCCCAGCGTACCTGTAATGAGTATTAAAGATTGGATGATTACTATCCTGGTCACAGCAATCCCACTTGTTGGTTTTGTTATGCTATTTGTATGGGCATTTGGAGGCGGTTCAACCAACCCAAATAAACAAAATTGGGCCAAAGCTACTTTAATATGGTTTGCTATTGTTATAGCGCTTTATCTGATTATTTTAATGGTATTTGGAGCTGCTTTCCTTTCCAATTACGATGATTTTGATTTTTGATTATTCTGGTCCTGTTTTCTTATTAGAGACAGGACCAAAATAATTATTCAGGGAATCAGTTTTTTAATGAATAGTAATAGAATTTGGAAGGGTATTTTTTTGAGAGACTCATGGGACTTCTTACTTTGCGCAACTATTTCAAAAATTAGAAATTTATGAATATCCATCATTTTGTTAAAGTCGCCCAAGAGCTAAATATTAAGGTCAAACAGGTTACTGATACCATTGAGTTATTGGATGAGGGGGCAACTGTCCCGTTTATTTCAAGATACCGTAAGGAAGTTACTGGAAGTTTGGATGAGGTGCAAGTGGCAGCCATTAGAGACCGTATGCAGCAATTGCGAGAACTAGACAAAAGACGGGATGCAATTTTAAAATCCATTGAGGAGCAGGGGAAACTTACCTCAGAACTGGAAGAAAAGATCAATGCTGCTGAAACCATGTCGGTTTTGGAGGATTTATACTTACCCTATAAGCCAAAGAGGAGGACCAAAGCCACGATAGCGCGTGAGAAAGGATTGGAGCCCTTGGCTACCAAAATATTTGAGCAGGGCTATTTCGATCTGGATGAAGAAGCAGAAAAGTATATTGATGCAGAAAAAGAGGTTAATTCCATAGAGGAAGCCCTACAGGGCGCCCGTGACATCATAGCTGAATGGATCAATGAAAATGTGGAATTAAGGAAGAAAATCCGTGATCTCTTCATTGAGGAAGGGCAGTTTGTGTCCAAAGTAATTCCAGGTAAAGAACAGGAAGCAAGCAAATACAGAGATTATTTTGATTGGACAGAACCTGTAAAGACAACCCCATCTCATAGGGTCTTGGCCATGAGACGCGGAGAAAAAGAATTATTTCTCATGTTGGATTCCTGTCCTGATGAGGTAGCGGCCTTGGCCATTATAGAGAAAGCTGTACTAAATTCCGCATCCAATACAGCAGTTGAACAAGTAAAAATGGCCATTAAGGACGCTTATAAGCGCTTATTAAAACCTTCTATGGAAACCGAAGTCAGGCTTTATACCAAAAAGAAAGCGGATGAGGAAGCCATTAAGGTCTTTGCAGAAAATTTGAGGCAATTGTTATTGGCAGCGCCATTGGGAGAAAAATCTGTGATGGCCATAGATCCAGGTTTCAGAACAGGCTGTAAAACCGTTTGTCTTGGTCCTCAGGGGCAATTGCTCAGTTATGACACCATTTTTCCCAATGAACCTCAAAGAAAGACTGCAGAATCAGGGACGATAATCAAGCATTTGGTTGAAAAGCATCAGGTGGAAGCTATTGCCATAGGAAATGGAACAGCCAGTAGAGAAACTGAAGCTTTTGTAAAATCCTTAGGCTTACCCAAGCAGGTGATCGTCACCATGGTCAATGAAAGTGGAGCCTCCATCTATTCCGCATCCGAAGTGGCAAGAGAGGAATTCCCAGACCATGACCTAACGGTAAGGGGCTCAGTATCCATAGGAAGAAGACTGATGGATCCATTGGCTGAGTTGGTAAAAATAGATGCCAAGTCGATCGGTGTAGGACAATACCAGCATGATGTGGATCAGTCTGCTTTAAAGAACTCGCTGGATGATACCGTGATGAGCTGTGTAAATGGCGTTGGCGTAGAAGTGAATACAGCTTCCAAACAACTTTTGACCTATGTATCCGGTTTGGGTCCGGTCTTGGCGCAAAATATTGTGGCTTATAGAAATGAAAATGGCCCATTCAAAAGCAGAACAGAGATCAAAAAGGTGCCCCGCTTGGGAGATAAGGCTTTTGAACAGGCTGCCGGCTTTTTAAGGATCCGCAATGCAAAGAATCCTTTGGATGCCTCTGCAGTACACCCGGAACGCTATGAACTGGTAGAAAAGATGGCTAAAGACATTGGAGTGAAAGTTACCGATCTGATGAGTTCAGAGGAGTTGAGGTCTAAGATCATTCTCAAGAATTATGTTTCCGAAATTGTGGGTCTACCTACTTTGCAGGATATCATGGAAGAGCTTTCCAAACCAGGAAGAGATCCGAGGGAAACTTTTGAAGTGTTCAATTTCCAGGAAGGGGTCAATGAAATTTCTGATTTGAAAGTGGGTATGAAATTGCCGGGAATCATCACCAATATCACTAAATTTGGGGCTTTTGTGGATATCGGAGTACATCAGGATGGCTTGGTCCACTTGAGTCATCTGGCGGACCGGTTTGTCAATGATCCTACGGATGTAGTGACCGTAAATCAAAAGGTAGAAGTAACTGTGATGGAGGTGGATATCCCCAGAAAGCGTATAGGATTGAGCATGAAATCAGATCCATTTGCTGAAAGAGGAAAGACCAAACCTGGAGTAGAAAAGAAGAGAAGGGAAGAACCGGAGGCCCAGGGCGACCTGGCGGCCAAGTTGGCAATGCTGAAGAATAGGTTTAGATAAATTTAGAAGCAAGAGGCAAGAATCAAGAAGGGAGAAATCGGTAAAGTAGAATAAAGATCCGAGACTTCTCCTTGTCATTTGAAGATTCTATAAATTGATAAATTCACAAAAGGGTGATGACATCAAATCAAATTCCGAAGAGGGGGGCTTGTTCTAGTCTTGAGTTGCCAAACCTGGTATGTTTTATAATGTTTATTTGAAAGCTTCTGATGATTAAACAATGAAAAAACTAAATTTAATCCTAACTCTTATTTGCCCACAGATCATTATGTCTTGTTCGAAAAAAGAATCCCAAGTTATATTGCCCGATGTGCAACCACCTGTCGCCAAAGTAGTGCCTTATGAAATCCTATCCACGCATGGACATCTTCGAGTGGACAATTATTATTGGTTAAATGACAGAGAAAACCCTGAAGTGATCGCTTACCTTGAAGCTGAAAACGCTTATCTAGATACCATGATGGGGCATACCAAGCTTTTTCAGGAAAACCTGTTTCAGGAAATGAAAAGCAGGATCAAGGAAGATGATTCCTCGGTTCCTTATCAGTTAGACGGCTATTTTTACTATGTGCGCTACGTGGAAGGAGGGGAATATCCCATTTATTGCAGGAAAAAAGGAAATTTGGATGCGCCCGAGGAAATCATAGTAGATGGCAATGAATTGGGGAAGGACAAACCGTATCTGAATTTTTACACTTCAGTAAGCCCAGATCATAACCTTGCTGCCATTATCATGGATACCCAGGGCAGAAATTTTTATAGCATCATGATCAAAGACCTGAGGACGGGTCAACTGCTTGATGATAGGATAGAGGATACGAGGGGAGGAATTGCATGGACGAATGATAATAGGTCTTTTTATTACTCTATTCCGGACAAACAAACCTTAAGGGTATTTCAGGTAAAAAGACATATTTTAGGTACAGTAACCCAGCAAGATGAACTGGTTTTTCAAGAAGAAGATATCAGCTTGGATTGTTACGTCACCAAGACCAAGTCTAAAAAGTATGTCATTATCGGATCCAGCCGAACAGATGCCTCTTACGCACTTTTTATCGATGCGGATCAGCCTGCTAAGCCTCAACTCATCGAAAAAGTAAAGGATAATGTCCAATACCATGTGGACCATGCTGGAGGTGATAACTTTTATATTCATACCAACTTGGATGCAGTCAACTACCGTTTGGTTCAGACTCCAATTTCCAAGCCTCATGCGGACAACTGGAAAGATGTCATCCCCCACAGGGAGAACATCTTTCTGGAAGGTGTTGATTATTTCAAAGAGTACATGGCCATCCAGGAAACTTTCGAAGGTTTGGCCAAAATCAGGATTGTCCAATGGTCTGATGGCTCGGAACATGAATTGGAATTTGATGAGTCAGCTTACTCTGCAGGTTTAGGATATAACCCTAACTTTGACACCCAAATGCTTCGCTTTTCCTATACCTCCATGACTACACCTTTTTCTACCTATGATTACAATATGGAGAGTAGGGAGAAAATTTTGATGAAAGAACAGCCTGTTTTGGGAGACTTTGATAAAAACAATTATCAAACAGAAAGAGTGATGGTAACGGCAAGGGATGGAAAGCGTATTCCTATGTCCATTGTGTACAGAAAGGACAGGTTCAAAAAGGACGGCTCCATTCCTGGGTGGATTTATGCTTATGGTTCTTACGGGTATTCCATGGAGCCTACCTTCAGTTCTACCCGCTTGAGTTTGCTGGATAGAGGATTTGTTTATGCCATTGCGCATATTCGCGGAGGACAGGAAATGGGAGGGGAATGGTATGAGGATGGTAAAATGATGAATAAAAATAACACTTTCACTGATTTTATCGATTGCTCCAAATGGCTTCAGGATAATGATTATGTGGCCAAAGACAAGCTGTTTGCTTCCGGTGGTAGTGCAGGAGGGTTATTGATGGGTGCTGTAGTCAATATGGATCCAAAGGTTTACAGAGGTGTCATCGCTGCGGTTCCTTTTGTAGATGTAGTGACGACCATGATGGATGAATCCATTCCATTGACCACTTTTGAATGGCTGGAATGGGGAAATCCCAATATTCAGGAGCAATATGAATACATGCTGTCCTACTCTCCTTATGATAATGTGGAGGAAAAGGACTATCCCAATTTATTGGTGACCACAGGCCTCCATGATTCCCAGGTACAATATTGGGAGCCGGCCAAATGGGTGGCTTTGCTAAGAACCAAAAAGACGGATGCCAATAGGCTTTACCTTTATACCAATTTGGATGCTGGTCACGGGGGTGCTAGTGGCCGTTTTCAGAGACTAAAGGAAATAGCGCAGGAATATGCCTTTGTTTTTGATATCCTTGGAATATATGACTAATTGCTATTTGGTAAAGCCTGCTTTTCCCATCAAGAGATTTTCAGCTGAAATCAATTCTACTCCGTAGTCAGCTGCTGTTTTATCCATATTGGGTACCACTGCATCTGAATTGGCCATAACGTAGTTCATAGCCATGATATTTGAAGCCGCTGGATTGAAAGGTGAAAGTACACCGGACATCAAACGCATTACGAAAGGAGGTGTTGATTTAACTTTTAAGGGCTTTTGATAAACTTTCTCGAAAAGTGCCTTGACCTCCAAGGCCGTGAGTGCATCAGGGCCTCCTAATGGGATGATTTTATTGTAAGCCTTTGTATTGTTGACTGCATTGACACAAAAATCCGCAACGTTTTCCAAACTGATGTAACTGCATTTTTGATTTCCTTTACCAATGATGTTAATGGTATTTTTAGCTTCCATGGATTTTCTTATTCCATTATAGAAGTCATTGGCAAATTTAAAGGGACGCTGTATGGTATTTACTTCTGAATGGTTCATGGTCAATTCAGTACCCATATATGGAAAGTATACTTCCATAAAAGCAGTAGGCTGCAAAATGGTATAATTCAGTCCTGAGTTGACTAAATGCTTTTCAACAATTCTTTTGGCTTTAGTCAAAGGAATTTTATCATCCCATTTTGTAAATGGTAATGCAGAAATATATATGAATTGTTTGATGTTTTCTTTTTTGGCTTCATCGATCAATGCAATTATTCCCTCTTCATCGATTTTTTTAAAATTATCTGTTTTTTTAGCAGGCAATGCGGTATTGGCAGTACTGATCACAATGTCAATTCCCTTCAGTCCTGATTTAATGGTTGAAGGTTGAGTAAGCTCTATTTCCCTGAACTGAATGCCCTTAATCTTTTTTAATGCTTCTATTTGGGAAGATTTTCTATGGCTTGCATAGATTTCAAGGCCCACTTCTTTCTCGGCCAATTTTTTTGTAATGGTGTATCCAAGCTGCCCTGTCGCACCGACGATCAAAATTCGCATCCGATAAAATTTTAAGTGAATTGAATGAATAACCGATTGAATATAAGTATTTTATATTAATTTTATCTAAATATTTTCACTTTTTTATTCACCTTTCCTTTCTCTATTTTAGATTGGACAAAAAGATCAACTTATTCCAAAATTATGTATTTTGTAACATGTTCAAAGATAAAGTGGTATGGATTACAGGAGCTTCTTCAGGGTTGGGGAAGTATATGGCCTACGAATTTGCCAGAAAAGGGGCCATTTTGGCACTTTCAGCCAGGAGAAAAGATCAATTGGAAGCAATCAGTGCCGAGATCAAGAAACTTGGGACTAGCTGTTTGATTATTCCATGTGATGTATTGGAGGAAAACCAACTGGAAGCAGCCGTCCAGGTTGTTGTCAAAGAATTTGGAAGGATTGATGTCGCAGTAGCCAATGCTGGTTATGGTGTAGTAGGGAAAATAAAAAACCTCAGCGCTAAGGAATGGCGAAGGCAGATGGATGTGAATGTCACTGGTTTGGCTTTGACGTTTAAGTATGCATACCCATATTTAAAGGAAAGCCAAGGAAGGATTGCATTGATTGGTAGTGTGGCGGCTTATGTGCCCAATCCTGGTGTGGGTGCTTACGGCGCCTCCAAAGCAGCTGTTCGTTCCATTGGGCAGACTTTACAACTTGAACTGAAAGGAACGGGGGTTACCTGCACGGTACTTCACCCGGGCTTTGTGGAATCAGATATTGCCAAAGTAGATAATGAAGGGGTATATCATCCTGAAAACCCTGATCCAAGACCTGCCAAATTGATGTGGCCTACAGATAAAGCGGCCAAAGTAATGGTTAGGGCTATTGCCAAAAGGAAAAAGTCCTACGTTTTTACTGGTCACGGAAAGTTCATAGCCTTTATGGGACAGCACTTTCCCCATTTGGCAAGATGGATGTTTGGCAAAATGGGTTAAATATCCATATGGTTTGATTGCATACCATATTGAATTGAAGCCAAAAGGAAATGGGATCGGCTGAATTTCTGAACAAATTGGTTAAGTCGTTGTTTTACTGATATGCCTATTTTGATTACAAAATTTAACTTCATATTTACAGTATTAGCATTTTCCTCTTTTCCACTCTTCGCGCAATTTAGTTTAGACCTTGAATCTGGTTTGGTTTTCCCTGGATATAATGAAGTAAGCGTCCCCAATCCTCAAGGTACTAGATTTGATTTCAATAAGGATTTTGAAACTCAAGGGGCTTTGATTCCATTGAGGATAAGGCCGGGTTATACTTTCGGGAAGAATCATATTTTTGCTCTTTATGCGCCCTTGAGTGCAAGTTATGTAGGAAGCCCAAACTTTGAAATTAATTTTCAAGACAGTCAGTTTGGGGCAAATAGGGAAATTGAAGGTTTTTATAAATTCAACAGTTACCGTTTGACCTATAGAAGGGATTTGATTCAGGATGAAAAATGGGTCTTTGGAGTAGGTTTTACTGCTAAAATCAGAGACGCCCAAATAAGGTTATCTGATGGGGCTCAGATAGATTTTAAAAACGATGTAGGGTTTGTTCCGCTTCTACATCTTTTTCTAAGCTATGATGCAGGTCCATTCCGAGGTATAATAGAGGGTGATGGTTTGGCTGGAGGCCCCGGAAGGGCTTTTGATTTTTTTGGTGGGCTGTATATTCCCTTATCCAATTATTTTGACCTAAAAGCAGGGTATAGGATCCTGGAAGGAGGGGCTGATGTTTCGGAAGTGTATAACTTTGCCTTATTCAATTTTGCCTCAGTTGGAATAATTTGGGGTTTAAAATAGATTATAAACCCTTGATCAATCCCTTATATTTTTTGATCAGGGATTCATTATGTTCCTCTCCTTCATCAGAGTTTGAACTGCTGAAAACTTCCGGTTGTATACCGCTTACCATCAGGTTTTCTGTGGCCTGAACCATGATGGATTGAAGGATAGTTACACCGATTACTGTGGAGGTGGCACCTACCTTGAATTCAAGTCCCTCTATTTCAACCGAAGCATCTCCGATTTCCCCACCATTATCAAAATAAAGATCTGCTATTTCATATAGTTTTTTTCCGGAAGGATGCCGGGAGTCCACTGATTGGGTATGATTCAGATTGGTAATGACAATGACTTTGGCTCCTTTTTCCTTGGCAATCATGGCCATTTCTATGCTGACTGTATTTCTTCCGGAATTAGAAGAAATCATAAATATATCTTTCTCTGTGATTTTATAATTATCAAGTAATTGGGCTGCATATCCTTCCCTTCTTTCCAACTCGGTGCTATAAGAAGCATCTTTATGTAGCATCAGACCATCATCCAAAATAGGAATCACCCTGGCAAAGCCTCCAGCCCTGTAAAAAATTTCTTCTGCAAACATATGGGAATGTCCTGTCCCACTGGTATAGATAAAGCCACCCCGTTCCATGCTTTCTGAAATCAAGGATGCAGCAGTTTCAATTTTGGAAGATTGATCTTGCACCAGTTGCAGTTTTTTTTGAATCTGCCTAAAGTATTCCTGATATGCCTTCATTTTAGTTAATTAAAACTTCGTCTAAGAACACCCAACCTCTTTCTCCAGCACCTTGGTGCCACTTGGGCAAAGAGTTGATTGGTTTTAAGATAGCCTTAAGCTGAAGAAGATTTTCGTTAGCTAAATCATATTCCAGCAATAACTGTTTTCTTTCTCTGATTTGTCGGGGTTGCTCTGGTTTTTCTGAATGCATGAGTTCCCATTCCTTTCCCTCGGATTTGCCCCAAATTTCAACAGAAATGGGTGGAAATATGTAGGATGCTTCTGCGCTCAATAGACTCAAAGAAATAGAAGCTAATCGGGTAATACCATCAAAATTCATAATGATTTCGCAATCCGTATCTTTGAATCCCAGCCATTTTCCGGATGCAAAATCCTCATCTCCTTTTTCCAGATCAAAGAGAGTCTCTACTCCTTTACCTTTATAGGAATCATGTGGAGCATAAGTCAGGCCGTAGGAGCTGGGCTTAACTCCTGCTTTGAAAAAAACTGCCTTCTTTTCATCACTTCCTAACCAACCTTCCCCAAAAGCCCTAACCCTAAGGTTGGTGCTTTTTTCAAGAATTATCGGACCATCGTAAAGTATGTAATTGCTGCTGTCAGGAAGGGAATTATCCAATGTATAAAAGATACCTACGCTTCCAATAGGATGTTTGATATTGACATCTATTTTCTCATGAAATATGCCAGATGAAGCTTGAATGATGGGTGGATTGAGTTGATAAAGCTGTCCATCATCTTCAAATCCTGTTTCAATCAAGGTTTTTGGAAGTGATTTTTTTAATGCGGAAATGGCTGTTTGATCCAGACCGGTATTCCAAATAAAAAGTTTTTCCAATTGCACCAATTCTCCGATTTTTGAGAGGTTTTGGATATTCAATTTATTTCCTGTTAAGGATAAAGAAGATAAATGATCAAGAACTTTTAATTCATCCAAAAAACTACCCGTAATACCAGTTTCATTCAGGTTGAGTCTTTCCAGATGGGTAAAATTGGAAAGTTTTTTTATGTCCTCATCTTTAAGGGGCATATTGGCGAGATTAAGGTCTACTAATTGGATTCTTATATCTGACAATTCATCTATGTGCTCAGATTTAAAGTTGCTTCTGCCAAAAAAAGCAGCCCTTAAGGCGGGACTGTTGGGGTAGAGTGCCTGAATTACCCTGTAGTCATGATTGAGTTTTTCTATTGTCTTGGCTGTGGCAGGTGGAAATTGGTAAGTAGATACTACATTCTCAGCAAATATTTCTTTTGCTAATTGGAAAAACCTGCTTTCCTCCGGGTAATTCACCAGTTTTGTGTCAAAATGGGCTGATTCTTCAATCCAAGCCATCATCAGGTTTACCTCCTCTTCATTGAGTTGGGCCTTTCCTTTGGGAGGCATATGTTCTTCGTCATCCAATGGAAGTAGGATTCTTTGGATAATACTAGATAATCCTGGGTTTTCCTTATCAATGACAGGTCCGTTTTTACCCCCTGCCAAAATATAAGATTCAGCATCTAGTCTCAAATCCCCTTTTTGTTTGGAGGCCTTATGACAGGATATACATTTTTGTTCTAAAATTGGTTTTATGACATGATCGAAAGAAACAGCCTCTTCCAGATCCACCTTATTCAACCGGCTTTCTTTTTTAAAGGGGGCCAATAAAAAATCATCCCCATGGGTCATGGTGGCACCCAAATGGCCGGTCACTATGATCATAATTACTGTAACCACAGAGAAAGGCCTTGCAATTGCATGCTGTTTTTTAGTCCAAAAAATGAACCATAAGGTAGCTATCCAAAAAAGAGCTATGCCGGTCCATTGGTGTAAAAAAAACTCATCCCTAACATAGCCTTCCTCAGCTGCCAGAAATAGACCTGCCATAACCGTACCTCCTGTTAGTAGCAGCGTTACTAAGAATAAGTTTTTTGAAAGCTTTGGATTGTCCAAAAGGGAAAGATTAGGATTCCAAAATAATAAGGCCAATAAGAGTAAGAGTACAATAGGAAAATGAAGAATAAGCGGATGGGTTCTTCCTATAAATTCCAACAGCAATGGGATTTCCAGTCTTTCATGACCAAATACTAAAACCAAACAAAGGCCGTGGATGACAATTAAAAGGCTTTGTAAAACCGTTGGGTATTTTAAGATTTTTGACATAGGTTTTTGGGTACTAAACGAGAATGTCTTTTACAACATGACCATGCACATCGGTAAGTCTATATCTTCTCCCGAGGTGTTTATAGGTTAATTTTTCGTGGTCGATACCCATTTGATGAAGGATTGTCGCATGAAAATCGTGAACATGGATTGGGTTTTCAACAATGTTATAGCCAAACTCATCAGTTTCACCATATACAATTCCAGGTTTTACACCTCCACCTGCCATCCAGATTGAAAATGCCCTTGGGTGATGGTCTCTACCGTAATTGTCCAATTGGATTTTTCCTTGGCAGTAATTGGTACGACCAAATTCTCCTCCCCAGATCACCAAGGTCTCATCTAAAAGACCCCTTTGCTTCAGATCTTGGATCAATGCAGCTGAGGCTTGGTCTACATCTTTTGCCTGTTTGGCCATTTCAGTTGGGAGGTTATCATGTTGATCCCAACCTTGATGATATAATTGAACAAAACGAACGCCACTTTCGGATAATTTTCTGGCCAGAAGGCAATTGGCAGCATATGTGCCCGGAATCAAACAGTCTGGTCCGTACATCTTAATGATACTGTCGGGTTCTTTGGAAATATCCGTAACTTCAGGTACTGCTGTCTGCATTCTGAAAGCCATCTCATATTGTTGGATTTTAGCGGTTATCTCTGGATCCCCAAAACTTTCATAATTGATCTGGTTCATCTCAGCAATTTTATCCAACATCCTTCTTCTATCTTCTCTCTTCATGCCTTTTGGATCCTTTAGGTACAAAACCGGATCCTCACTGGCCGAGAATTGAACTCCTTGGTGTACTGAGTCTAAAAAGCCATTTGTCCAGAGTTTGGAATAAACGCCCTGCCCATTTCCTTTTCCCCTACTAAGGAGTACACAGAAGGCAGGAAGGTTGTTGTTTTCACTTCCCAAACCATAACTTAACCATGAGCCCATACTGGGTCTATTGCCAACCTGTGCCCCTGTTTGGAAAAATGTCAAAGCAGGGTCGTGATTGATGGCATCCGTATGCATAGATTTGATGATGCATATATCATCTACAATCTTTGATGTATGAGGGAACAAATCTGATATCCAAGCCCTTGCTTGTCCATATTGCTGAAAACCGAAATAAGAACCTACTAAAGGAAAAGAATTTTGTCCTGAAGTCATCCCGGTTAATCTTTGACCCATACGGATTGATTCTGGAAGCTCTTTGCCTATTTGTTGATTGAGTAAAGGTTTATAGTCGAAAGTTTCCAATTGGGAGGGAGCGCCATTTTGGAACAAATAAATAATCCGTTTTGCTTTGGGCGCAAAATGGGGAAGGGCTGCCATAATAGCATCTTCGTCTGGTTTTTTGGTGAATAGGTCTGGAATCAGAAGACTTCCTAAAGCAAGACTTCCAACTCCAAGACTTACCTTACTGAGAAATTTTCTTCTATTATGCCCTAAGCTATGTTCAATCTGTTCCTTTTCCATTTCTTTTTTAAATCTTGGTGATTGCTTCTTCCAAGTTGTATATAGCCGTGATCACTTGACTAAGTGCTATCAGGGAAGGGCTTATTGTTTCTGTATTTATTGGCTTCTCCCCCTGTTTGATCAGAGAAATACCAGCATCAATATTGTTTTTATACAGATTGAGTTCCTCTTCGTAATAATTTTTCAGAATTTGTAATTCTTTGGTTTTCGGCCTCCTGCCCATGATTTTCACAAAAGCCTCTTCAATTGCAGAAGGAGGATTGGCATGCTTGTCGAGCAAGTCGCTGGCCATATACCTGGATGCTTCCAGTACCAATGGATCATTCAGCATGACCAAGGCCTGTAAAGGGGTGTTGGTTCTGCCCCTGTTGACCTCACATAAATCCCGGTTACTTCCATCGAAAATGATCGGCATGGGTGGTGGAGCTGTCAATTTTATAAATGTATACAAGCCCCTGCGGTACAACTTATCCCCTGTATCCTGGATGTAGGTTTTTAATTCCCCTCGCCCGGATGTTGCGGCCTCCCAAAGCCCTTCAGGCTGGTAAGGCTTCACACTCGGTCCTCCCATTTCAAGGTTCAATAGCCCTGAGCTGGCAAGTACCAGGTCCCTGATATTTTCGGCAGGAAGCCGAAGCCTGGGAGCTCTTGAAAGATAGGTGTTATCTGGGTCTTTTTCGTATTTTTTGGCTTCTACCCTGGCTGACTGTTTATAGGTAGCTGACATAAAAATTTGTTTGAGAAGCCGTTTGATATTCCAACCATTTTCCATGAAATCCACGGCCAACCAATCCAATAATTCAGGGTGGGAGGGAAGGTCACCCTGCATACCAAAATCCCCTGTGGACTTGACGATTCCCATACCAAAGATTTCTTGCCATACCAAGTTAACAAAAACCCTAGCAGTTAAGGGGTTCATAGGATCTGTTGTCCATTGTGCCAAACCCATGCGGTTTTTTGGGAATTTGGCATCAAAACCGAATACTGCTTCCGGGGTATTTGGTTTAACCTCTACCGTAGGCGCGTCATACAATCCCCTGTCTAATATAAATGTCGGTCTTGGCTCATTTAACTCTTCCATCACAGATACCATAATTTTGGAGGAGTCTTGGTGGTTGATAAAAGTTAGTAACTGGTCAATATCATCCCTTTCAATCCACATTATCGGTGTTTTCGCAGGTTTGGATTGAGACACATCCCCCTCATAACCTTTTTCAGGAGTATTGTTGAAAAAAGCAAACATCTCAAAATAATTTTTCTGTGAGATGGGATCATACTTATGATCATGGCATTGGGCACATTCCATGGTCAGACCCAGAATTCCTTTGCTAAAAGTATTGGTTTTGTCCAGTACGTATTCTACCCGGTATTCTTCATCAATAACACCTCCTTCCTCGGTGTATTTATGATTTCTATTGAAAGCCGTTGCTAGAATTTGTTCTTTGTTGGCATTAGGGAGCATATCTCCGGCCAATTGCCAAGTGATGAACTGGTCATAAGGCATGTTACTATTGAAAGCATGGATTACCCAATCTCTGTAGGGCCACTGTGTTCTGATGTTGTCATCTTGGTAACCGTATGAATCTGAATATCTGGAAATGTCCATCCATAACACCGCCATTTTTTCCCCATAAGCTTTTTGTTCCAATAAGAAATCCACCATTTTTTCATAGGCTTCTGGGCTTTTATCATTTTCAAATACCTTTTGTACATCAATGCTTGGAGGCAATCCTGTAATATCCAGTGAAATCCTTTTCAACAACGTACTTCTTTCTGCTTCTTGATTTGGACTGAGGTCTGCCCTTTGCATTTTGGCTAAAATGAAATGATCGATTTCATTGATCGGCCATTTTGGCTCATTTAAATTTGGGATCTTAGATTTTTTTGGGGGTTCAAATGCCCAATGGGGTTCATATTTTGCCCCTTGCTTTATCCAATCTTTGATTAATTGAATATCCTTTTCACTCAGTTTCAAATTGGATTCCGGTGGGGGCATCAATTCATTGGGGTCGGAAGCTGTAATCCTGTGGAAGACTTCAGATTTAGAGGGATCATTTGGTACTATCCCAAACTTATCGGGATACTCTTTTAATGCAGCATAGGCATTTTCGGCAATATCTAATCTTAGTCCAGCCTCCTGTTTATTTGCATCTGGACCATGACAAGCAAAACAATTGTCTGAAAGAATGGGGCGAATGTGGTAATTGTAACTGATTTGCTCTCCCTGATCTATTATCCGTAGGTCTTCCCCCTTTTTATCACAAGAAGAAAAAACCAACAAAATAATGGATAGAAAAAGGAGACTTTGATTCATGGCCTTCGATGATGATGTTTGGAAATTGTAATTTCGTAAAAAATCAATGAACGATCAATACTTATTAAAAAAAATAAAAAAACAAAATGTATTACTCCGGCCAATATTTTTTAGTAAATCAGATTGTCCCTTAAGAAACCAATGGAGCAAAAAAAATCCGATCTTTGACCGGATTTAATTATTTATTTAATTACACTGAAATCAAATGTTTCAAGAAACTTGGTGGTGAAGTTTCCGGCTTTGAAATCTTCATTTTCCAAAAGTGCTATATGAAATGGAATGGTAGTCTTTATGCCATCAATTACGAATTCCTCTAAAGCCCTCTTCATCCTAACGATTACTTCCTCTCTAGATTGTCCACTGACAATGAGTTTGGCAATCATAGAATCATAATTTGGAGGAATCATATAGCCTGCATATACATGACTATCTACCCGGACACCTCTTCCTCCAGGCATATGCAGATTGAGGATTTTTCCTGGGCTTGGCCGGAATCCATTGGCAGGATCTTCTGCATTAATCCGGCATTCCATGGCGTAAAGTTTGGGATAATAATTTTTCCCGGTAATCTTTTCGCCTGCTGCTACTTTGATCTGTTCTTTGATCAGGTCAAAATCAGTTACTTCTTCCGTGATGGGATGCTCCACTTGAATTCTGGTATTCATCTCCATAAAGTAAAAATTCCTATTCTTATCCACTAGAAATTCTATGGTGCCCGCACCTTCATAACCTATAGCCTCAGCACCTTTGATAGCGGCTTTCCCCATTGCCTCTCTCAGTTCGTCCGTCATGAAGGGAGAAGGCGTTTCTTCCACAAGTTTTTGATGTCTTCTTTGAATAGAACAATCCCTCTCCGAAAGGTGACAGGCCTTTCCTGAACTGTCGCCTACAATTTGTATTTCGATATGTCTGGGTTCTTCTACAAATTTTTCCAGGTAGAGTCCATCATTTCCAAAAGCAGCACTGGATTCTTGTCTGGCATCATTCCAGGCTTTTTTGAATTCTGCCTCTTCTTTGACGATACGCATTCCTCTGCCTCCTCCTCCGGCGGTTGCTTTCAGAATGACAGGATAGCCCATTTTATTGGCAAGGGCTATACCTTGGTCCATATTTTCCAAGAGGCCCTCTGAACCGGGGATGGTAGGAACTCCTGCCAGCTTCATGGTTGCTTTTGCAGTTGCCTTATCGCCCATTTTATTGATCATCTCGGGACTGGCACCGATAAATTTAATCCCGTATTCTTCACAAATTCTTGAGAATTCGGCATTTTCAGATAAAAAGCCATATCCTGGATGGATGGCATCCGCATTGGTGATTTCTGCAGCGGCAATGATTCTAGGAATATTCAAATAGGAATCCCGACTTGGTGGCGGACCTATACATACTGCTTCATCAGCAAAGCGTACATGCAAACTGTCTTTATCCGCTGTAGAATAAACGGCAACCGTCTTGATCCCCATTTCTTTACAGGTACGGATCACACGGAGTGCAATTTCTCCACGGTTGGCTATCAATATTTTTTTAAACACGGTTATTTAGGTTGGTTAAACAAAAATTATCCGGCAGGATCTACCAAAAACAAAGGCTGATCATACTCTACGGGAGTGGCATTATCAACCAAGACTTTCACAATCTTACCTGAAACTTCAGACTCGATTTCATTAAACAGTTTCATGGCTTCTATAATGCAAACAGGTTGACCTGCAGAAATCGTATCCCCCACTCCTACAAAGGGGTCTGAATCAGGGTTGGGTGTTCTATAAAAAGTACCGATCATAGGTGATTTGATTTCCACATATTTTGAAACGTCTTCCTTTACAGGTGCTGTTGCAGCGGGTGCTGGTGTAGATGGGACTTCAGGAGCAGGATTAGCGCTTACAGGTGCGGCTACTGGAGTCGCTAATGATTCAACCCTAACCGCAGGAGCTTCTGCATGTTTTTTTATGGATAACTTGAATTCATCAGTTTCGATCTTGACTTCTGCAAGACCTGAATTGGAAATGAAATCTATAAGTTCCTGAATTTCTTTTGCTTTCATATGTAGTGTAGTTTAGGGCTATCCACTTTAGATGAATAGTTAATTTGGGTATCAGCGTGCTAAGTTTATGTAAATTAATTAAATCTTACGGCATTTTAAAATTATTTTACCCTTTCGGAGTATGAGCCGTCTCTGGTGTCTACCTTAATCATGGTATCCTGTTCAACAAATAAAGGGACCATTACCGTTGCGCCTGTTTCTAAAGTAGCTGGTTTAAGAGCATTAGTGGCAGTGTCGCCTTTGATGCCAGGTTCAGTGTAGGTTATCATTAATTCTACAAATGGGGGCAGTTCCACGGACAATGGTGTCTCTGTTTCGTCATGGACAAGTATATCCACCAACTGGCCCTCTTTCAATAGGTTGGCCCGTTCGATCAGTTTCTCCTCAATAGGTATTTGTTCAAAGTTTTCCGTGTCCATGAAATGGT
This sequence comes from Cecembia sp., assembly GCF_007126775.1. GTDB lineage: Bacteria > Bacteroidota > Bacteroidia > Cytophagales > Cyclobacteriaceae > Cecembia. Next base: position 24,803 of record NZ_SLAP01000108.1, read on the forward strand.
AACCCATATCATCTGCATAGAGGAATTGATGGGAACGTTTTTCTACCCTTGCTGTCGTTACTTTTTCGCCTGCATTGAAAGTTTTATCCAAGACCTTTCCAGAAGTCAAACTTTTCAGTTTGGTCCTTACAAATGCAGCACCTTTTCCTGGTTTGACGTGCTGGAATTCTACTATGGAGAAAATGTCATTGTTCATTACAAGACACAGTCCATTTTTGAAATCTGCGGTTGATGCCATATTATGTTTGAGTTATTGTTTTCTGTTAGCGGGGATCGTATCCCCATTTGAGATAAATGGAGCCCCATGTAAATCCACCTCCAAAGGCTGCCAAAATCAAGTTATCTCCTTTTTTTAATTGGGATTCATAATCCCAAAGGCAAAGAGGAAGCGTACCTGCCGTGGTATTCCCATATTTTTCGATATTCAACATTACCTTTTCAGGCCCCACACCCATTCGGTTTGCAGTGGCATCAATGATCCGTTTGTTGGCCTGATGTGGTACCAACCAAGCTATATCTTCCGGCTTTAAATTATTTCTTTGCATAATTTGAGCACTTACCTCAGCCATATTGGTGACTGCAAATTTGAACACAGTAGAGCCTTCCTGGAAAGCAAAATGTTCCCTTGCATTAATTGTTTCCAAAGATGCTGGCTTTCTGCTTCCACCAGCTTTCATATGAAGATAAGGAGCGCCAGACCCATCAGCGTGAAGAAGGGAATCCATCACTCCTACTTCTTCTTTGGTGGATTCTAAAAGAACAGCTCCTCCGCCATCTCCAAAAATAATGCAGGTTGCCCTGTCCTTATAATCTATGATAGAAGACATTTTATCGGCTCCTACGACGATTACTTTTTTGTGCATGCCTGTTTCTATAAACTGACTGCCCATTGTCAAAGCATAAAGGAAACCAGAACAAGCTGCAGAGATATCAAAACTAAAACTGTTTTTTGCGCCTACCCCATCTGCAATAATATTGGCAGTTGCCGGAAAGGGCATGTCAGGCGTAACAGTGGCACAAATAATGAGATCTATATCTTCCGCTGCTGTATTTGTTTTTTCTAAGAGACCTTTCACAGCGTTGATTCCTATGATTGAAGTACCTTGGTTTTCACCCTTGAGGATTCTTCTCTCCTTAATTCCGGTCCTTGTTACAATCCATTCATCGTTGGTGTCAACCATGGTTTCCAGTTCGCGGTTGGTCAATACATAATCTGGAACCCAGCCTTGAACCCCGGTAATTACTGCTCTAGTTTGTTTCATTCAGTGTTTATTTTTGTCAATAAGCTTACATTTGTTCCGTAAGTATATGACCTATAATGCTTTATAGCTGCCTTGTCTGTAAACGTGTTTCGTTTTTTAAACCAAAGAGCCAAAATTATCTAAAAAGAGCTTTTTCACCAAAGATTTTTAGGTATTAGGTGAAGATTGTACTTTTTTAAATACTATTAAAAAAACAAAAAACCTTCCGATTTTGATCGGAAGGTTTTTTCAAGCTTGCCCAATAATATTAAGCAAGTACTTCTTTTTCCATAATAACCTGTCCCTTATAGTATAATTTACCATCAAGCCAAAATGCTCTGTGAGGCAAATGAAATTCACCTGTTGTAGGGCATTGCGCAAGACCTGGAGCAGTTAACTTATAGTGAGTTCTTCTTTTGTCTCTTCGGGTTTTCGAAATTTTGCGTTTAGGATGTGCCATTTCTTTCCTATTTTAGATTAATCTTTTTTCTTTAGTTTATTTAATATTTCCCATCTAGGGTCAATCGGAGCCTCTGGGTTTTCATCCTTTGCCTCCAACTCGTCTTGTTCATTTTCTTCGGATAAATAGACCAAAGCACCTTCGTCTTCAAATTCCTCATCATCCATTTCATCCATGTAATCGGGATGAATTTTTTTTGCAGGAATGGCCAAGAGAATAAATTCATAAATCAATTGGGCCACATTGATACTCGAAGTATCCTTTGTGACCATGAAAATATCTTCTGTTATTTCTTGTTCCAATGGACCGTACTTATAAATAATCTTCTCTTTAAAATCCAAAGGATAGTCAAATTCCTCTAAGCTTCGATCACAGGTTAATTTAACAGTTCCTTCAAATAAGAAGTCAGCTTCAATCACTGAAACTGATTTATTAAGTGCCACTTTTACAATTACTTTGGACCCGTTGATCCAATCTTCAGCTTCGAAAAATCTGAAAAACTCATCTTTGACTTCAAACCTGAATGTATGTTTTCCATCCTTAAGTTTGATGATGTCAATATCGTAAGCTCTCAAGAATTTCATCACTCCTCCTTCTAATTCAAGAGCGCAAATTTAGGCAAATGTGGTGGAAAAATAAAATTTGGCCTGAAATTATTTTGAATAGATGGTTTGTCATTTGGAAAACACCAAAGAAGACGTCTTTTAAAGGTCCATTCTTAAATCTTTTCAATCTTTTGATAGGAAGCCAAAACCCCACGGACCATGGCAGCAGAGAAACCATGATGTTCCATTTCATTCAACCCCACAATTGTACAACCCTTTGGAGTGGTAACTTTATCTATGGCCTCTTCAGGATGCATATTTTTTTTGATCATAAGTTCGGCAGCCCCTTTTACTGTTTGGTTTACAATCTGACTGGCAGTTTTTGCATCAAACCCTATTTGAATACCACCTTGTATCATGGCACGTATAAATCGAAGTACGTAAGCTATTCCACAGGCTCCCAGTACTGTAGCGGCTTCCATTAAACTTTCTTCAATAGTTATTGAAAAACCGATGCTATTGAATAGTGCTTTTACTTTCTCTTCAGCCTCCAAATTGTTATTGCGTGCAGTGATGCAAGTAACCGATTCCTGAATGTCAGCGGCAATATTGGGCATGGCCCTAAAAGCAGTCATTTTTGGGTCTAAATCTTCAAAAATCTCATCTAAAGTGATACCTGTTGCCAAGGAAATCACTATTTGATTCTTGGCATCCAATACTGGGTTTATTTCCTTAAGTATATTGCTGACATTGAATGGCTTGATACCAAGAATTATAAGTTCAGACTCTTTCGCTGCTATTACATTGTCGGAGTGGACCCTTACTCCTCTGTCCTGTAGATATAAAAGGCTACTTGGATTTCTTTTAGTAATGTGCAGGTTTTTTGCGTCAAAATCCGGTAAAGCCAATAATCCGCTTACAATTGAAGTGCCTAAATTGCCACATCCAATTATTGCGATTTTAGTATCCTTTAACATGCCCATGTGCAGCTTTTGGTTTGATAAGTGCGGTAAAGGTAAATAATTGCTCTGATTAATTTAATTTTTCCCAAAACCCAAGCTTAGCCCTATATGGATATCAGCTTGATTTGTATCAGCAATCAGGCCGGTGAGGACTGAATGACTACCGATAAAAAAGCCTCCAAAGCGAAATCCAATACCTCCGGTCAGTCCAGCGACCTCATAGCGCACCCATGGAGAATATACTTCAAAATTGCCCAAAATTAACCTCGGGGTCACTGCAAATAGGTTTTGTGCGGGTAATTGATCGTTATTATTGACGCTGTTGAATCGTTGCTGTGCATAGACACTCAGATAAAAAATACGGCTTATCTTTAATTCTCCATACGCTGCAAGTAAAGCAGGTAAACTTGTTTGTATTCCTTCCAATTGACTTCTGTTTGAAAAATAACCACTTTCTACCAATTGCTGTTCTATTTCGTTCAGATTGCCTTCCAGATTATCCAACCTGAAAATCTCATTTGCCGGAATATTGACTTGGTAGGTACGGTTTACCTGGTTTCTTCCAAATGTCATACTGCCTAAATTTCGCAGGGATAGACCCGCATTGACCTTGGTCCCCAAATCATCTTTCCAACTGTAAGTGGCACCCAAATCTACGCCAAAACCTTCCAAATTTTGGAAATTGAAAGCATTTCTGGTGAACCCAAAGGCATCATCTTCCAAAAAATCATTGGAATAACTTAAGTTGGCACTTCCGTTGATATTGGTAAGATAAACTTCATCATTTTCCTGAATCAGTGTTCCATTGATCTTGTCCAACCCAACGTTGGTATAGAGATAAGGGAATAATAATTTAAATGTGGCTCCAACAGAAAGGCTATGGGTATTTAATTCAATCAGTTCCAACCCTGCGGTAACCCCGAGCTCTGTCCAGCCATTGATATTGATCCTTTGATTCAAAGGACTGTTAATGGAAAACTCATTCCTCACCGTTCCCATACGGTTAGAACTTATGGATTCACCAAGTTTGGGATCAAGGTCTATTACATTTAAGCTGGCAAAAGATTGACTACTAATACCAAAGGCCCAACGATTCAATTTAATACCAAGAGATGGACCAAGAACTTCTACATTGGTCCTGACATTTACAGGCTTGTTGGCATTTTGAAAAACGGTTTCGAGCATATTATCAGGATCCTGTAATACATCTTGAAAGGACAGGATATTATTGCCCAAACTGCCCTGAAGAGAAAATAAATTCACTTCAATTTTCCGGTTCAGGTTATTGATTTCAGCGGGATTCATTCCCACGCTATGCATGCTTTTTCTTTGGCTATTTTGAATGCCTAAAAAAGAATTTTGAGCATTTAAAAAATTAGAAGCCAATAAAAATAATAGGAGGGTAAAAATTTTCTGCTTCATGGTTTATTTCTTTAAAGATTGAAAAGCGGGGTTATTTGGTAAAAATAAAAAGAAAAAGCCTTTAAGGGGCCTTTTCTTTTTTTTTGTCCTGATTAAGGTTGATTATGGGTTGTTTTTGTTATAAATCACCAGAAATTAGCTGGCTGTACTTATACCTCCTTAACCTCCATTGTCAATTTTTGTAGGGTATCTTTTGCATCTCCAAAAAGCATCCTGGTTTTAGGATAGAAAAACAGTTCATTTTCTATCCCTGCATACCCTGCACTCATTCCTCTTTTTAGAATAATGACATTTTTTGCCTGATCCACTTCAAGTATGGGCATGCCATAAATAGGAGAGGAGGGGTCGTTTTTAGCAGCTGGATTCACTACGTCGTTTGCTCCAATAACTACCACTACATCTGCATTCGCCAATCTGGGATTGATTTCTTCCATTTCCTGCATCCTTTCGTAAGGCACGTCTGCTTCTGCCAACAGTACATTCATATGTCCCGGCATCCTTCCCGCTACAGGGTGAATGGCATAATTGACTTCCACTCCCTTTTCTTCCAAAAGTTTTTCCAGTTCATGGCAGGTATGTTGGGCCTGGGCCACAGCCAGTCCATAACCGGGCACGATGACTACATTCTGAGAATAGGATAGTAACACCGCGGTATCAGAAATAGAAATCTCCCTCGCTGTCTGGTCTCCGGATTGTCCTTTGGCAGGCCCAGAGGCTCCAGCACCAAAAGCCCCCAAAAGCACATTGGTAAGGGAACGGTTCATGGCATTACACATCAAAATTGTCAGGATAGTTCCTGCCGATCCCACAAGAATACCACCTGTAAGCATGGCTTTATTATCATAAAGGAAACCACCAAAAGCAGCCGCCATTCCCGTAAAAGAATTCAATAAGGAGATCACAACAGGCATATCAGCCCCTCCGATTGGCATCACAAACAAGACACCATAGACAAGGGCAAGCCCCAGTAAGACATAGAACTGAAAAGGTGTACTTTCAGCAAATAGCTGATAAATGATCAAGACTACAATTGCTCCAAGCATGATCATATTGATGGCTTGATTCATGGGAAGTACTCTATCCTTGATTTTCCCTTCCAGTTTTCCGTAAGCAATCATTGATCCCGAAAACGATACAGAGCCAATCAACAATCCCAAAAGCATTACCAGTAACTCTCCATCAAAACCGGTCACTGTACTGTGTTGGTGGTGTTGGTATTCAATAATGGCAATCAAGGCCGCACAGGCACCTCCCATTCCGTTGAAGAAGGATACCATTTGGGGCATGGCTGTCATTTGTACTTTCTTTGCCATAACGGTCCCAATTACCGTTCCCACAATCAAACCACTAAAGATAAGACCATAATTCAATATTTTGTCTTCATCAAAATCTTGAAAAATGGTGAGTGTGGCCACTATGGCAATGAGCATTCCCGCTGCAGCGATCAGATTACCTTTCCTAGCAGAATCAGGATGACTCAGCATTTTTAAACCCACGATAAACGTTAAGGAAGCGATCAGGTAACTTATTTCCAATAGGTTGATGCTCATGATTTTTTTGGCTTTTTCTTAAACATTTCTAACATTCTGTCAGTGACCACAAAACCACCAATAACATTGAGTGTACCAACGATAACAGCCAAAAAACCAACCGATAGGGCAAGATAATTATCAGGAGCCGCTTGAAGCATAACAATGATCGCACCAACCACAACTACACCATGTATCGCATTGGCACCGGACATAAGGGGTGTATGGAGGATAGCTGGTACATTTGAGATAACTTCCACGCCAAGCAATATGGCCAAAACAAGGAAATAGATCATTTCCATATTTTCGCCTAAATAGTTTAATATTTCTTCCATTATGAATTGGGTTGGATTTGAATAATTCTAGGACTCACTGGTTTACCTTTATGGCATACACAAGTCCCTGTTACAATGTCATCTTCGAAATTGAGGTTAAGCTGACCCTCTTTGATGATAAGCTTTAGAAAGTTGAGGTAATTTTTACCATACATTTTACTGGCATCCTGTGGCATTTGAGCTGCAATATTTCCCACCCCAACTATACGCACACCGTTGATTTCAACAGTTTTTTCGGGTTCAGAAAGGGCACAATTACCACCGGAAGAGGCAGCCAAATCAATGATAACAGCGCCTGGTTTCATTGCCCTGACCGTCCGCTCTTCTACCAGCAATGGAGCCCTTCTTCCAGGGATTTGCGCCGTGGTTATGATCACATCGGCTTTGAGCGCGTGTTCATGAATGGTGTCTTTTTGCTTTTGCAGGTATTCTTCTGTTTGCTCAACGGCATATCCTCCTGCACCTTTATCCTCTTTGGCTCCTTCTACATCAACAAATTTTGCTCCAAGAGACAATACTTCTTCTTTGGCCGCTTGCCTTACGTCAAAAGCAAAAACAGTCGCTCCCAGCCTTTTGGCAGTAGCAATAGCCTGTAGACCAGCTACTCCAGCGCCCAAAATCAAAACTCTGGAAGGGGTGATGCTTCCCGCGGCCGTCATAAACATAGGGAAAAACCTGGGCAATAAATCTGCAGCCATCAAAACAGCTTTATAGCCTGTTACTGTAGCCATAGAAGACAAAACATCCATCGCCTGTGCCCTCGTAGTCCGGGGGACCAGTTCCATACTAAAAGCAGTTCGATTTTTCTCTATTAAATGATTGGTAAGTTTTGGGTTGTATAGTGCATTGAACTGCCCCATTAATACAGACTCGGGTTTCATGGTGTCTATTTCTGACATTTCCAAAGCCTGAATACCCAATAGGAGATCCGCATCCTCCAGTAACTTTTTCCTGGAATGTATTTCAGCCCCAGCATCCTGATAAAGGCCGTCGGCAGCAAATGCTTTTTTTCCCGCCCCTGATTCTACCCAAACATGGACCTTCCAGGAAATCAGGGTTTTTACTGCTTCAGGTAACAATGCTACCCTCGATTCTTCCGCCGGTTCTTTCAATATCCCAATTATCATAGATTTAATAAGTCATTAAGGGTAAAAAGGTTTAAAATATTTTTTAAGCACTCAATGTATTAAAAATCTTCTAAAATGAAAGTGATTTTTATCAGTCTAATCCTTTCTTTTTGAAAATTTTATGATTTTCCCCAAAAGTTATTTGGGATGGATGATAAATCTATATTTCGCCAAATTACAATTAAATGCGTAATCAATTACGAAGAAACTTTTTATTTTCTTGCTGGAATTTCACTAAATTCTTCAAGTAATCAGAAAGTTTCCAATGGCCTGAATGTTTATTGGGTACTAACTCATAATTGAGGTGGAAAGCAAAAGACCTGATAAATTTCACAAACACCTTCATTCCTCCCTTGATGGTCTCCAAAGGAAGGTTGTATTTTGGTTTTTAATATGGAATTGTTGTGTAAAGAATAGAGGAATGCAAAATCAATCATTGGTTTTGGCAAGCTGTAGGTTAAATTCCAATGGACTACAAGTGTTAAATTCATCTACTTTCAAGTCATCAAAGATTTCCTCATCAAAAACCATTTCTGTTTTCTCTACTTTTCCGTCAGGATGAATAATTAATTCAGTCCCGGAAAAATCGTCAGGATTAACTTTTACCAGGACCATGTAATCGTCAAAAACTCTTTTAAAGTATTGGGGTAAATTTTTCATGGCTTTGTAATTCTTATTTTCCAAAGTTACCTGGATTTTTGAATTTTTAAATTTCAAATCTTTACTGTAGGCATTGCTTTATTTGATGTAAAGTGATTTTGGTTGTTATTTTGAAGTTACTTTAGCCTTTCTGTATTTTTGGCAAAAAATTTATTAATTTGTTTTGTTGGTAAAAATGCCTTCCTAAATTTGCATCAGTGAATATGAAAATGATTCAATTAAAATATTGGTGGTGGCATGTGACTTCTCAATCCCGGGAGGAACTGATAGCTATTGCCTAATATTTAAAAAATATTCCAAATCAAGGCTTGCTGGTTTTTCCCGCAAGCCTTTTTGTTTTATATCCCTACAATATGAAAAAATTTTATATCGCAACATCTTTTAAAAAGCTTTTGGCTGATACGATTACTCCGGTCAGTATTTACCTTCAAGTCAGAGATCGTTTTGCTAATCCCATTCTTTTGGAAAGCTCAGATTATCATGGGCAGGAAAATAGCTATTCCTATATTTGCTTTAATCCATTGTCCTCATTTTCATTTAACAATGGCATGATCAAAGAGTCCCTTCCTAATGGACAAAATATCAGCTATCAAGTTGATGGACAAAGAAAATTGATTTCTTGCTTAAGGGATTTCGCCAATAAGTTTAATGACGATAATGGGAATCATAAATTCATCAGTAATGGCTTATTTGGTTATGTACAATATGATTCTGTGGCCTACTTTGAGGATATCAAGCTGACCAAATCCACAGCAGATAACGTCCCCATGCTTCATTATGCGATTTATCAACATGTGATCGTGGTGGATCACTTCAAAAATGAAATGTATCTTTTTGAACATCAGGTTGAAGGATATGAAAAAGAAGCAGCGCTTGGTCAAATAGAAACGCTGCTAAACAGTAAGAATATCCCGAATTATTCATTCAGGATGGTAGAAGAAGAGTACTCTAACTATACTGATGAGGAGTTCTTGGATATATTGAAGAAAGGGCAGGAGCATTGTTTTCGTGGAGACGTATTTCAAATAGTACTTTCAAGGAGGTTTACAACCAAATTCAAAGGGGATGAATTCAATGTTTACAGATCTCTCCGTTCTGTTAACCCATCTCCTTACCTTTTCTATTTCGATTATGGATCCTATAAGGTTTTCGGGAGTTCTCCTGAAGCACAGATTGTGGTCAAAAACCACAAAGCAACAATTTATCCCATTGCAGGAACTTTCAAAAGAACAGGAAATGATAAGGCCGATGCAGCCTTGGCCATGAAGCTTTATGATGATCCCAAAGAAAATTCAGAGCATGTTATGTTGGTGGATTTGGCTAGAAATGATCTGAGTAGAACCTCAGAAAAGGTAGAGGTGGAGGTCTTTAAGGAGATTCAATATTATTCCCACGTGATTCATTTAGTGTCCAAAGTAACCGGCACTTTACCGGAAAATGCCAATCCACTACAACTGGTTGCTGACACTTTCCCAGCAGGCACATTGTCCGGAGCGCCTAAATACCGGGCGATGCAGTTGATTGATGAGCTTGAAAACATTCCAAGAAAATTTTATGGAGGAGCCATTGGATTTTTGGGATTCAATGGGGATTTCAATCATGCCATATTGATAAGGTCTTTTGTTTCTGAAGGCAATGAACTGAGGTTTCAGGCAGGGGCAGGGGTGGTAGCCAAGTCCTCCATTGCTTCAGAGTTACAAGAAGTTTCCAATAAATTGGAAGCCTTGAGAGTGGCATTAAAAGCGGCGGAAGCCATCTAAACTCCTGTTGGACAAAAGGTATTTGTTTAAAAATTTTATTTGGATAAATGAAAATTTTGGTACTTGATAATTACGACTCTTTCACTTACAATTTGGTATACATCGTTCGTCAACTTGGCTACGGGAACCAAATGGAAATCTTTAGGAATGATAAAATCAGCCTGGAAGAAGTGAAGCATTACGATAAGATTTTATTGTCTCCAGGACCGGGAATTCCCGCTGAGGCGGGAATAATGCCCCAATTGATAAAGGATTATGGGATGTCCAAGGATATATTGGGGATTTGTCTGGGGAATCAGGCAATTGGAGAGGCATTTGGAGCTGGTCTTATCAATCTTTCAGAAGTAGTGCACGGTATTGCATCTGAAGTCCAGGTAAAAGCCGATTTGCTTTTCGAAGGATTGCCTATGACTTTTCGTGTGGGCAGGTACCATTCCTGGGTTATTGATGAACAGTTTTTGCCCTCAGAATTAGAAATTATTGCCAGGACACCGGATCAACAAATCATGGGAGTCAGGCATAAACAGCTGGCAATAAGGGGACTTCAGTTTCACCCAGAATCCATATTGACCGAACATGGTGTAGAAATGATGAGAAATTGGCTGGAAAGCTAAAGAGAAGGATTTCAAAAGTTTGAATTCAAATTTCTAGATAATAAAGCGTTGGGAAAATAATGAATCCCTGAAATGATCATATTAAAGTAACCGATAGAACCATAAATATCCATGAAAGAGATATTGAATCATTTGATTGAGCACCGCACCCTTTCCAAAGAACAGGCAAGGGAGGTCTTAAAAAACATTGCTACTGGAGGCTATAACCAAAGTCAGATTGCTGCCTTTCTTACAGTGTATTTGATGCGCAGTATTACAGTTGAGGAGTTATCCGGGTTTAGGGAAGCCATGTTGGAGTTATGCATTCCTGTGGAAATTTCAGAATATGATGCCATGGACCTTTGTGGTACAGGTGGCGACGGTAAAGATACTTTTAATATATCAACCTTGGCATCATTTATAGTGGCTGGAGCCGGACAGAATGTTGCCAAACATGGCAATACAGGAGTTTCTTCAATTTGTGGATCATCCAACCTTTTGGCCCATTTTGGCTATGAGTTCACCAATGATCCTGATAAAATCAGAAAAAGTTTGGATGAGGCGGGGATTTGTTTTTTGCATGCGCCGTTGTTTCATCCAGCTATGAAAAATGTGGGTCCAATACGTAAAGAACTGGGTGTCAAAACTTTTTTCAATATGCTAGGCCCCATGGTAAACCCAAGTTTCCCTAAAAAACAGTTGGTGGGAGTTTTCAGTCTTGAATTGGCCCGGTTGTACGCGTATCTCTATCAAGAACATGATGGCAGGTTCAGTATACTGCACGCTTTGGATGGCTATGATGAAATTTCTCTCACAGGGGATTTTAAAATGATTTCTAATGAGGGAGAAAAGCTTTATAGCCCAGATTCAATAGGAATGCCATTAATTGAACCTGAAAGTATCGCAGGTGGTGCAACTGTGGAAGCATCTGCCAAAATTTTTGAACAGATCCTCAAAGGGCAAGGTTCTAAGGAGCAGAATGCCGTCGTACTCGCCAATGCCGCGGCTGCCTTAATCACAGCTGATAATAAGCTCGGTTTTGACCAGGCAATCGAAAAGGCAAGTGCTTCTCTTTACTCGGGTAAGGCTTTGGCCGTTTTCAAAGCGCTTGTCAATCCAAAAACCAAAATTTCAATTTCAAGTTGATATGAATATACTGGATAAAATCATTGCACATAAAAAGGCCGAAGTGGCCGAAAAAAAGAGTTTAGTGCCCACAAAGCTCCTCGAAAAGAGCGTATATTTCAATTCACAGGCAGTCTCTATGAAGAAATATATCCAAAGGGAAGATAAAACAGGTATTATTGCCGAATTCAAAAGAAAATCCCCTTCCAAAGGAAATATCAATGTCAGCGCTTCAGTAGAAGCTGTGACTATAGGTTATATGCAGGCAGGTGCTTCGGCGCTTTCCATCCTTACTGATAATGATTTTTTTGGCGGTAAAAATGAAGATCTTAGTTTGGCAAGAAAGTTTAATTTCTGTCCGATTTTAAGAAAAGATTTCATAGTCGATGAATACCAGGTAATTGAAGCAAAATCCATAGGAGCAGACTGTATTCTTTTGATTGCGGCAGCACTCGAACCCAAAAGGATAAACGAACTGGCCTATTTTGCACACAGTCTTGGGTTGGAAGTTTTAATGGAAGTGCATGACGGGGAAGAATTGGAAAGGAGTCTCAATGAACATTTGGACCTGGTGGGAGTCAATAATAGGAGCCTAAAAACTTTTGATGTTTCTTTAGATACTTCCTTTGGTCTGGTGAATAAAATTCCATCTGAATTTTTAAAAATATCCGAAAGTGGAATATCTCAGCCAGACACGCTTGTTGAATTAAAAAAAGCTGGATATGATGGATTTTTGATAGGAGAAAATTTCATGAAATCAGGAAGACCTCAGCAGGCAGCACTTAATTTCATGAATGCTTACAGGAAAATACTTAAAAAAGAAGGAACCACGATCGCCTCATGAAACTCAAAGTCTGCGGTATGAAATATTTACCAAATATTCAGGAGCTCGAAGATCAGGTCAGACCTGATTGGATGGGCCTGATTTTCTACTCTCCTTCTCCCAGGTTTGTGGGTAAAAAGGTAAACCCTGAAATCGCTAAAGTTTCACTGAATAAGGTGGGGGTTTTTGTCAATGAGCCATTGACATCAATTCTGGAAAAAACGAAGCATTTTGGGCTTTCTGGCATTCAGCTTCATGGGGATGAATCAGTGGATTTGGCAAAAAAAATAAAAAGCATTACAGGGTTAGAAGTGTTTAAGGTATTCAAAGTGAAAAATAAGATTAATTGGTCTGTTATGGAGCCATTTCTTCCATGGGTAGATTATTTTCTTTTTGATACCTTCACAGAAAACCACGGTGGAAGTGGTCAGCGTTTTGACTGGGAAGTTTTGAATGATTACCCATTTGACAAATCATTTCTTCTGAGTGGTGGTATAGGTATGGAACTTGTTGGGCAAGTTAATGATCTAAAAAAACAGCTTCCCCAAATGTTGGGGGTGGATATCAATTCAAAATTTGAGTTGGAGCCGGGCCTCAAGAATATTCCTGAAATTAGAAAATTTAAAAAGCAATTGATAAATGAAACTGCATAACCTGTTGTGTTTTTCACAATATCGCGCAACTATATTCCAAAAACGATATGATTAGAGTAGATGAAAAGGGCTTTTATGGGAAATTTGGAGGGGCTTACATCCCTGAAATGTTACACCCCAATATTGATGAGTTGAAGGAGAATTATGAGCAGATAATGGCTTCAGATGAATTTCAGGTAGAATTCAGGAGTTTGCTCAAAGATTTTGTAGGGAGACCTACTCCGCTCTATTTTGCCTCCAGGTTATCGGAGAAATATGGAGTAAAGATTTACCTTAAAAGAGAGGATTTATGCCATACAGGTGCGCATAAAGTGAACAATACGGTGGGTCAGATCATCATGGCCAAAAAGTTGGGGAAGAAAAGGATCATTGCCGAAACGGGAGCAGGACAACATGGAGTAGCTACAGCCACTGTCTGTGCCTTGATGGGAATGGAATGTACCGTTTATATGGGTGCTCTGGATATTCAAAGGCAAAGGCCTAACGTGGAGCGCATGAAAATCTTGGGCGCTAAAGTGGTGCCGGCCACATCAGGTTCTCAGACATTGAAAGACGCGACCAATGAAGCCATGCGCCAATGGATCAATAACCCTGTGGATACGCACTACATTATAGGTTCGGTCGTAGGTCCCCATCCTTATCCAGAAATGGTGGCCAGGTTCCAATCTGTGATTTCTGAAGAAATTAAGTGGCAACTGAAGGAGAAGGAAGGTACTGAAAACCCTGATTTGGTAATTGCTTGTGTAGGGGGTGGGAGCAATGCTGCAGGGGCATTTTTCCATTATTACAATACCCCGGAAGTAAGACTGATTGCAGCAGAAGCTGCAGGTTTAGGAATAAGTTCTGGAAAATCCGCCGCTACCACGGCATTGGGTACCCCAGGGATTCTACATGGAAGTAAAACTCTTTTGATGCAAACGGAAGATGGACAAGTAGTAGAACCACATTCCATTTCGGCAGGTTTGGATTATCCCGGCATTGGCCCTGTTCATGCCCATTTATTTGATACAGGAAGAGGAGAGTTTGTTGCAGTGGAGGATGAAGATGCCATGAAGGCGGGAATAGAACTCAGTAGGTTGGAGGGCATTATCCCTGCTATTGAAACTGCACATGCAATCCATGCACTCACTATGATCGAATATAAAAAAGATGATATCATTGTGATCAATCTTTCAGGCCGTGGGGACAAAGACTTGGATACTTATATCAAATGGGGAGGATATTGAGAAGTGTGAAGCGAGAGCTTACAAACAAGAGACAAGAATCATGATAAGTGTACCAAGTACTAAGTACAAAGTACCATGTAACTTCGGCTTTAAGGA
>NZ_SLAP01000044.1 GCF_007126775.1 Cecembia sp.
AATCATCAAAGTTGGCTGCTCCTTTCGTTCCGGGCATCATCACGGCAAATGGAATCATAAAGATGGTTTTTCTGGTGAAGTTGGTAAGTGTGAGTTCAATCAATTCATTCCCTTTCATAAAAAACTTTCCCTATCCTAAGGATGTGATCTAAAAATTCAGGATTGTTGATTTGATGGTAAATGGAAAGATCGATTTTGTAAGGAAGCAATAAATCGTCCAAATCATTTTCTACTTGATGAAGAATGGTAAGGTCTAAATCTTGCCCTAATAGGGTTAGGTCAATATCAGAACCCGGTCTATAATTGCCAATGGCTCTGGATCCATAAAGTACAGCTTTATCTACTTGGGGGTATTTGAGTAAAACCTTTTGGATAGCTTCTATGGTCTGCTCTGATAGTCCAAACATGCGGTTAATTGTTAATTTTCACCTTTAATTGCTTCCATCTTATCTCTGAATTTTATGAATTGGTGGATATATCCATTCATAATCTTTATAAAAATTTCATCAGCAGTTTCCTCATTGTAAGTGTGTGAAGTCTTATTTCGGCTTTTGATCATGTCCATCCATATTTCTCCATTCTCAATTAAACCCGCTGAAAAAGCTTCCCTTGAGGCATCTTTTGAGCCAAAAATATTTATATTTCCAGCATGGATCAAAAAATCTTTCATGACATTCCAAGCCAACTCATGGGTGTAATCAAATCTTTGGATCAACCCTTCTTTCAAAATGTCATCCAGAAATTGATCATCAGCAATATTCCCTTCTTTATCTATGGGATAATCTTCTTGAATCCTACTGACTGCTTCCTCCAGTTTATCCAAAGCTTTATTGAAATTACTAAAGCGCTGTACCCATCGAATATCTTTTGATTTCATTAATTCAATTTTTAGCTCACCATCAATTTAGCAAATTCAATAAACAAGATTGTCATTTCTTGATTTTAACATTTGGGATAATCATCCAAGCTTAGCCAAAGCTTCCTCTAAAGTATTGATCTTGGCTTCTGCATCTGCCTGCTTTTTCTTCTCGTTTTCTACCACAGCTGCCGGAGCTCCTGCCACGAAACGCTCATTGCTGAGTTTCTTTACCACAGAATTCAGGAAGCCCTTGGTATATTCCAATTCCTTGAGCAGGTTTTCTTTTTCTTTTTCTACATCAATCTGCTCGCCCATTGGGATAAAGCATTCATCAGCTTTCACCACAAAGCTTGTTGCATTTTCCACTTTCTCCCCAAAGTTTAATTCAGAAAGGTTGGCCAACTTCTTCAATACCGCTTCGAAGCTGCTGTACAACTCTGGCTTCTGGGTATTTACTGTCAATGCAAAAACCTCTTTTGGAGAAATACCTTTGGAAGAACGAATATTTCTGATTTGAGACACCACCTCAAAAACTTGATTGGCCTCGGCAATAGGTTTGGTATCAAAAGCTTTTGCTTTTGGCCAAGCGGCCACGATCAATGCCTCATTCGCAGATCTTTCCTTAATCTGATGCCAGAGTTCTTCAGTAAGGAATGGCATAAAAGGATGAAGGATTTTTAGGATATCCTCAAAGAAGACTATGGTCTTTTCATAGGTAGCTCGATCGATCGGCTGCTGATAGGCAGGTTTGATCATTTCCAGGTACCAGGAGCAGAAGTCATCCCACACCAGTTTGTAGGTGGTCATCAGGGCATCAGAAATCCTGAATTTTTGGAAATGCTCTTCGATTTCGGAGAGGGCTTCATTAAACCTATTTTCAAACCAGTGAATGGTCGCTGTATTTTCATTTCCGGAAGAATTTTCATCGATTTCCCAGCCTTTGACCAATCGGAAGGCATTCCAGATTTTGTTGGAAAAGTTCCTTCCCTGTTCCACCAGTTTTTCATCAAATGGCAGGTCATTTCCGGCAGGGGAAGAGAAAAGCATGCCTGTTCTCACGCCATCTGCGCCATAATTGGTAATCAACTCCAGTGGATCGGGAGAATTGCCTAGGGATTTGGACATTTTTCTACCAAGTTTGTCCCTTACAATTCCTGTCAGGTACACATTTCTGAAAGGCAATTCACCCATATATTCATAACCGGCTATGATCATCCTGGCCACCCAAAAGAAAAGGATTTCTGGGGCAGTGACTAGGTCATTGGTAGGGTAATAGTATTTCAGGTCTTCATTGGGTTTGCCGGTTGTAAACACATCTGTATCAAAAACAGAGATGGGCCATAACCAAGAGGAAAACCAGGTGTCCAGTACATCCTCATCCTGTCTGAGGTCAGCCATGGTATAGGAAGTCATGAATTTTTCATTGGCCAATGCCAAGGCTTCTTCTTTGGTTTTGGCAACTACAAATTCTCCATTGGGCAGGTAGAAAGCTGGGATCTGATGTCCCCACCACAACTGACGGGAGATGCACCAGTCGCGCACATTTTCCATCCAAGAACGGTACATGTTCTTGAACTTAGGAGGATGGAGTTGGATAATGTCTTCCATGACTGAACTTAAAGCTGGTTTGGTGATTTCCTCCATTTTCAGGAACCATTGAAGGGAAAGTTTGGGCTCTACTACCGCATCGGTCCTTTCAGAGTGGCCAACATTGGACTTGTAGTCTTCGATTTTTTCCAATTGACCAACTTCATCCAGCATTTTACCTATTTTCTTTCTGGCAATGAATCGATCTTCACCTATCAGGATCTGTGCCTTTTCATTCAGGGTTCCATTATCATTGAGTATATCAATAACCTCCAGCTTGTGCTTGATTCCCAGCTCGTAGTCATTGACGTCGTGGGCAGGGGTCACTTTTAGGCATCCTGTGCCAAATTCCATGTCCACATACTCATCTTCAATGATTGGAATGGCCCTATTGATCAACGGGATAATGGCTTTTTTACCTTTAAGGTGGGTAAACCTGGGATCATTGGGATTGATACAGATGGCCACGTCCGCCATGATGGTTTCAGGGCGTGTGGTAGCAATGGTCAAGAAATCCTCAGAATCTTCGATTTTGTATTTGATGTAATACAGCTTGGACTGTATTTCCTTCATGATCACCTCGTCATCCGATAGGGCAGTCTTCCCTTGTGGATCCCAATTGACCATTCTTATACCCCGGTAGATTTTTCCCTTATTGTACAAGTCCACAAAAACCGAGATGACTGCATCACTGAGATCCGGGTCCATGGTGAATTTGGTACGGTCCCAATCACAGGAAGCGCCCAGTTTTTTTAATTGTTCCAGGATAATGCCTCCATACTTCTCTTTCCATTCCCAAGCATATTTCAGGAATTCTTCCCTGCTTAGGGATTTTTTGTCAATATCCCTTTCTTTCAGCATGGCCACTACTTTGGCTTCTGTAGCGATGGAGGCATGGTCTGTCCCTGGCACCCAGCAGGCATTTTTGCCTTCCATACGGGCTTTTCTGACCAGTACATCCTGAATGGTATTGTTGAGCATATGTCCCATGTGCAAGACACCGGTCACATTGGGTGGAGGAATGACGATGGTGTAGGATTCTTTGTTATGATCAACTTGGGAGGAGAAAAATTTGTGCTCCATCCAGTATTGGTACCACTTGGCCTCGACGGCTTCAGGATTGTATTTGGTAGCTAATGACATTTTAAGAAGAGGTTTTTTAAAACTCAAGGCGCAAAATTAAAAGAAAAAAGCTTTGGAACTATGAGAAATCAGGATTTGTGTAATGGAAAGGAACAGGTGAAAAGACTGTGAAGGGATTAGGGTTTTGCGTTGTTACGATGATTTCGGAAATAGGGAGGCGGATTTCGAAATTTTGAACTTTGGTTGGGATTTTAGGGGATAAATCAAAAGATTTTGAAGTGAAATTGAATTAAAAAAACCGATATCCTATTTATCAATCAAATAAAGAATATCGGTTTTCGGGTTAATCTTGGATTTCAAATGTGATCTTTGCATTGACCCTATAGGAGCTGATTGCTCCATTGGTGACAGTGGCACTCTGTTCCTTAATGTAGACAGACTTGATATTTTTGACTGTTTTAGAAGCATGAGCCACTGCGTTTTTTGCTGCATCTTCCCAACCTTTGTTTGAGTTGGCTAAAATTTCAATAACTTTTAAGACTGCCATAATACTGGAATTTAAAATGTGAGATTGTTTTTTTCTGTATTCTCTTAATTTACTGAAAATTAGGATGATTTTCAATTTTATTTGACATTAATTCCGACTTTCATGAAAGACTGTTTTCCAAATTCCCTCTTGTTTTTTGGATAAGTTGACTTCTACAAAAAAGAAAAAATATAAGAAAA
>NZ_SLAP01000198.1 GCF_007126775.1 Cecembia sp.
ATCGCTCTTATGCCAGGCACCTTTACACCGTGGGACGCATGATGGAGTCCAAAGAGCAATCGGAGGAAATTCTCAGGAGAATAGAAGAAAACTGGACCGGTTACGAAGCCAATAGTGGTCGCTACGCGGCATTTTATCTGGCCCAATACTATGATAGGATCAATGACCGATCAAGTGCCAAGAAGTACTACCAGCAGACTTTGTCTTATGGAGAAGAGTCGGAAAGTCAGGAAAGCGGTTACTATCTTTTTTCCTTAATTGCCTTGGGCAAGATGGCAAATGAAGAAAACAACAAGGCCCAGTCCAAGGAATATTTCAAAAAAGTAAAGAAATACGCCAAGCGAAAACACCCGGCACATAAGGAAGCCAGAGAATATATTAAAAAGAATAAACTTTAATTTGGTTTTTACGTATCAACATATAAAAATCAGCAGATAATTATATAATAATCATAAGAAAGGCTTGATTTGCAAGGAAATATTTCAAAAAATGGGTAATAGTGTAAGATTATTTCGCAAGTTACCTTGTTTTTTACTTTGAATTGCTTTAAAATAATTACAAAATATATTACCTTTGTACCGCATAATATTTTGAAAATTCTCAAATGATGGATAATAGTATAAAAGTAAAGTTTGACAAAATAGATCGCAAGATCCTGGAGATTCTTCAGGCCAATGCCAAGATCACCAACGCACAGCTTTCCAAGGATATTGGATTGTCACCTGCGCCAACATTAGAGCGGGTTAAGAAATTAGAGCAGTCCGGAATTATTAAAAGTTATCATGCCAAACTGGATGCAGAAAGAATCGGCTTAGGAGTAAGTACTTTTGTTCTTGTGAGCCTTATTGGACACAATAAAGGTAATATTGATGCTTTCATGAAAGAGATCAACGGTATACCGGAAGTCATAGAATGTCATCACATTACAGGTACAGGAGATTTTATTCTCAAGATAATCGCCAAGGATATCACGGCCTACCAAAGATTGATGCTTGAGAAAGTAAGCGAAATCAGAGAGGTTGATTCTATGCAGTCTATGGTAATTCTTTCTACCTTTAAGGATAGTAAAGTTTTGCCTATCCCTGAATAATAGTTAAAAAATCATTTAAAAGGGTGGCTTTCGGTCACCCTTTTTTTTTACGTTATGGAAAAAAATCCCTGGATTAAAAAATCTAAAAACACCGTTTACGAAAATCCCTGGATGATTATTGAAGAGCATCAGGTGATCAACCCGGCTGGGAATGATGGGATCTATGGAATAGTATCCTTTAAGAATAAAGCCTTGGGCATCATCCCTGTGGACCAAGATGGGAACACTTGGCTGGTTGGACAATACAGGTTTCCATTGGATGAATATTCCTGGGAGATTCCCATGGGAGGGGGACCAATAGGCCTGGATATCCTGGAATCAGCCAAAAGAGAACTCAAAGAGGAAACAGGACTTTCAGCAGGAAAATGGACAGAATTCATGCGGATCCATACTTCTAATTCGGTAACAGACGAAGAAGGCTTTGTTTTTTTGGCAGAAGAATTGACTCTTGGTGAAACTGACTTCGAAGAAACCGAGGATTTAAAAGTAATCAAATTACCTTTGCAGGAAGCAATCCAAAAAGTGATGAAGGGTGAAATTACAGATGGCATCAGCATAGCCGGATTGCTAAAATTGGCACGCTTAAGAGGTCTTTGATAAAGGTAGCATGATCAGTAATTTTAAAGGGAATTTCTCCAAGACATTTTCTCTGGCATTTCCTGTGATGTTGAGCCAGTTGGGCCAGGTATTGGTCGGTGTGGCGGATAGCATGATGGTAGGCCGATTGGGAGCGGAACCCCTGGCAGCCGCATCATTGGCCAACAGCATTTTCTTTGTTGTCCTGATGTTTGGCATAGGTGTGTCCATGGCCATTACACCCTTGGTTGCCATGGCGGACGGTAAACACAATCCCAAAAGGATTTCCCGACTCTTTAACCATGGGTTTACCATCAACTGGATAGTGGGCACCATGTTATTTTTGCTGATCGTGCTGGGGTCTCCCTTGCTCTACCACCTCAACCAACCCGAGGAGGTGGTTATTTTGGCCATCCCGTACCTGGCGATTATTACTTTTTCCTTACTGCCATTTATGGTTTTTCAGACTTTTAAGCAGTTTGCAGAAGGGCTTTCTCAGACAAAACAAGCGATGTATATCACCTTGGTATGCAATGCGGTCAATGTATTTTTGAACTGGGTTTTCATTTATGGTAACCTGGGAATTCCTGCTATGGGGCTTAATGGTGCAGGCTGGGCGACATTGATTTCCAGGGTGCTGATGGCCCTGATCATTGGGTATTATATCATGAAGTCCAAGAGGTATGGGATATTCAACCTGAGTTTTAAAGTAAAAAAGCTCAGTTTTCCCATGGTAAGTAAAATGTTGAAAATCGGGGTTCCTACAGGTTTCCAATTCATTTTTGAAGTGGGTGCTTTCAGTTCGGCGGCCATTATGATGGGGTGGATTGGGGTTACCGCCCTGGCCGCTCATCAAATTGCCATCAACCTGGCCTCTGTCAGTTATATGATGGCCTCTGGGCTTTCCACGGCAGCAATGGTCCGTGTGGGCAATCAACTTGGAAGAAAAGATATCCCCACTTTGAGGGAGGCAGGATTTACCAGTTTTGTTATGGTGGCCATGTTTATGAGTATCACGGCTGTGATTTTTGTTCTATTTCGCGAATACCTGCCTTCACTCTATATTGATGATATTGAAGTCATAAAGATGAGCGCTTCCCTGCTTGTCATTGCTGCACTGTTCCAATTATCAGACGGTATTCAGGTAGTAGGTTTGGGTGCCCTAAGAGGCATGGCGGATGTAAGGATTCCCACTTTGGTCACCCTTGTAGCCTATTGGGTAATTGGTTTGCCCTTGGGTTATGTTTTTGCCTTTGTAATGGGCATGCAAGAAGTGGGGATATGGTATGGGCTTTTGATTGGATTGACAATTACGGGTGTCCTATTGCTTTACCGTTTCCATTCACTGAGCGCCAAATTGCTACGTAAATACAAGCCTCAGGTTTCGACCCTGTAGTTTTCCTTTTTATTGTCCCTATTCTTTTTTATTTTTCTCAGGAAGTTACATTATCTAAAATCCTATGAAAATAAAAAACCTAATCGCAGTCAGTTTGGTATGGCTGTTGGCTTGCCAGGAATCCATGGCACAAAAATTTCACGTGCTTTCGCAAAGAGAACAGGCAGCAGTTGTCGATCAATGGCTGGATGAAAGAATAGAAACACTTTTACCTTCTCTGATGGATAGGGCAGGGATAGATATGTGGCTGCTTATCTCCAGGGAATACAACGAGGATCCAGTCATCAGGACATTCCTTCCAGGCACATGGCATGCTGCGAGAAGACGTACGATGTTGTTGATGTACAAGGCACCAGGCTCAAATGAGGTCGAAACCTTGGCTGTGGCACGCTACGATGTGGGAAAGGCTTTCAAGAAAGCTTGGGAACCCGAAAGCGAACCGGATCAATGGAAAAGATTGACAGAATTGATTGTGGAGCGAAATCCACAAAAAATAGGAATCAACATGTCAAAAATTTATGGACATGCAGATGGGATCAATCTCACCGAGTACAAGACATTGATGGAATATTTGCCTCAAAATCTTCATGGCCGGGTAGTCTCAGCCAATGATTTGGCAGTTGGCTGGTTGGAAACACGTTCAGCTTCTGAATTGGCCACCTACCGACATATTCAGGCCATTGCCAATGATATCATTGCAGAAGGCTTGTCTGAAAAGGTCATTACACCGGGTGTAACGACCACTGAGGATGTACAATGGTGGTACAGGGAAAGGATCAAAGAGCTCAAACTGGATACCTGGTTTCATCCATCGGTAGACATTCAGCGTGCAGACCCATCGAATAAAGAGGGGGAGCGCTCCTTTGCAGTGAAGGCAGATGCTGATGTCATCATGCCAGGAGATATGCTCCATATTGATTTTGGTATCACTTATTTACGGTTGAATACCGATACCCAACAACTTGCCTATGTGCTAAAAACCGGAGAAAATGAAGTTCCGCAGTACCTTAAAGATGCATTTAAAGTCGGTAATAGGCTGCAGGATATCCTTACTTCCAATTTTATTACAGGAAGAACGGGCAATGAAATCCTGAGAGAAACCCGCAAACAGATGGAAAAAGAGGGGATCAGAGGCAGCATTTATTCTCATCCTCTTGGGATGCATGGACATGCTTCTGGACCAACAATCGGCATGTGGGACAATCAGGGCGATACGCCGGGAGCCGGGGATTACCCTTTGTACCCCAATACGGTTTATGCCATTGAGCTGAATGCAGTGGTATTCCTGAAAGAATGGAACAAAGACTTCAGGGTGATGTTGGAAGAAGGTGCCTTATTTGATGGGGAAAAAGTAGTTTACCTGAATGGAAGGCAGAAGGAGATCATGCCTATCCCAAGGCCACAGCCCCACCTGCTGAATTGGTAAAAAATGATATGTACAGGATCAGTTGAGCCTGTAATATGTAGCGTCTCTGAAAAGATTGTAAAAAGAAAGTATGCAATTTCCAGTTGATCGCTTTGTGACTTTATGTCTTTGTGGCCTAATCTGATCAAGATGCCACAAAGGCACAAAGTTGCGAAATCAAACTTTCCCTTAGCTTAAAGCCCATCCTCCGGCACCAAAAACTTTTGTTCTTTTGGAATGGTAAATAGGTAGAAGAAAGCCAAGGTCGAGGTTACGGCTCCGATCGAGAATACAAAAGGGAAGTTTTCCACCTTATTGGCAAATACCCAGCCTGAGACCAGCGCACCAATACCGATTCCTGCTTCAAGTGCAATATACATGGTGGCCAATGCCCTTCCGCGGAAAGCATCCAAAGATAAGTCGATGGTCCATGCAGAGATGGTGGGTGAATTCATCCCTACCGAGCAACCGAAAATTACACCCCCAAAGAGCAGCATGGCTTTGGTTTGCGCAAAGGCGATAATCAGCATGGCCAAAGCCATGGACAATGTAGCAACCTTCATGACAGGAATCCGGCCATATTTATCAGAAGTTCTTCCAGCTATAATGCGTATACCCAAGGAGGAGAGGGTAAAAACAGCAAAAAAGAGCCCCTTGTTTTCAATTCCCAGATATTCAGAGTAATCCGGGATAATGGTTAACACAGTTCCAAAGGAAAACACTGTTAAAAGTAATACCAAGGAAGGTTTTAACACCCTTTTTTCTATGATTTCATGGCGGTGTAACCGGAAATGTTTCCTGTTTAGTTTTTCACCATTTTCAACCGTCTCTTTCAATCGGATAATGACCAATATAGAGAGGATGGCAGTGAATGCAGAGGCATAGAAAAGGGGTTCTATTCCCCAGATTTTTCCTATATATCCTCCAAAAGCAGGGCCGGCTGCCATGCCCAATGAACCGAAAAGAGACTGTAGCCCCATAGCTTCCCCGCGCTTGTTGAAAGGAACGATATCCGCCACATAAGCCGAAACTCCGGTAGGAGTGAAGCCTGTGGAAAAACCGTGTACAAAACGCAAAAACAAGAAACCGGCTACCGAGCTGATGACGGGATAAAGCAAACTGACCACAAAGCAAATGCCTGCACCAAAAACCATGACAGGCACCCTGCCGACTTTATCGGCCAATTTCCCGGAGAAAGGTCTTGATAATCCTGCGGTAAGGGTGAAAAGAGAGATAATCAATCCTTTGTAATCCTCACCTCCCAGCGAAGTCAGGTAGGCAGGTAATTCAGGAATGATCATGTTGAAACTGGCGAAAAATAAAAAAGAACTCAAACAGAGTGTGAAGAAATTCCAAGTAAAAAAAGAAGGTAAAAGGATCAGATTTTTGGACATGAAGATCGAAGGTAGCAATTAGTTAAAGAAAAAACCTTCCGGAAAAATTTACCGGAAGGTTTAAAAATTAATTTTTCTGGGCTTCTTCCTCACTTTGGGCCAAGAGGAAGGCCTTGATAAACTCATTGAGTCCACCGTCCAAAACAGATTGCACATCGGAAGTTTCATATCCCGTTCTGGCATCTTTTATCAATTTATAAGGATGCAGTACATAGTTTCTGATCTGTGACCCAAAATCAATTCTCATCTTTCCGGATTCGATCTTGGCCCGTTCTGCATTTCTTTTTTCCATTTCCATCTGGTACAACCTGGATTTCAACATTTGCATGGCACGCTCTCTGTTGGCAAGCTGCGACCTTTCCACCTGACAGACCACCACAATCCCAGTAGGTTTATGGGTCAATTGCACCTTGGTTTCTACCTTGTTTACATTCTGCCCTCCGGCACCACCCGAACGGGATGTATGGAGTTCAATGTCTGCTGGATTCATGTCAATCTCTATGGTATCGTCTACCACAGGGTAAACATATACAGAAGCAAATGAAGTATGCCTTCTTCCATTGGAGTCAAAAGGAGAAATCCTGACCAGACGGTGTACACCTGTCTCGGACTTCAAAAATCCATAGGCCAAGGGACCATCAATTTGTAAGGTTACGGATTTGATCCCTGCAACTTCCCCTTCCTGTAAATCTACTTCGGTTACTTTATAACCGTTTTTCTCCCCCCACATGATGTACATACGCATCAGGATAGAGGCCCAATCATTGCTTTCTGTTCCCCCTGCACCTGGATTGATTTCCAACATGGCAGAAAGTTGGTCTTCCTCATTGCTCAGCATTTTTTTGAGCTCCAACTCTTCTACTTCTTTCAGGGCTTTTTTGTATTCGGATTTGATCTCCTCTTCAGAGACTTCTTCCATACTGTAAAAATCATACAAAACCTCCAGGTCCTGCAAGAGGGTATCCACCTTCTCATAAGCACTGGTCCAGCCTTTTCTGACCTGGATTTGCTTCATACTTTTTTCTGCCTCTTCAGGATTATTCCAAAAATCGGGCTGGGCAGATACGGCCTCCAAATCTTCTATCTCAGCTTTCTTTTTATCGTAGTCAAAGATACCTCCTCAAAGCCGAAACGCGGGCTTTCAAGTCTTTCAACTGGTCTGATGTCATAATTGTGTTATTTTTTTAGGCTGCAAAATTCGTTAAAATTATCCTTTAAACCTAAAGCTTTTTCAATCCTCGTAAAGAATTACCAGCTGGATTTTGTTTTTTCCCTTGTGTTTAAAGGTTCTGTATTTCATTTTAGAAATGAGAAATCCTGTAGCAAACAGACCAATAGGCCAGCCTATGGTATTTCTTACTTCGCTGAAATTCCCTTCCTGATAAAGGCTGTTTACCGTGCTTCCTACAAGAAACAGGACTCCGGCACCCATACCCAGGTAACCCAGATTGGAAATGGTCATGTTCCGTGGATCTTTATCTACAATCAATACTTCGGTAATGTTTCCGGGAGAAAGTACATTTTCTGTAAGTACAATCACTTCAGGTGTGATGTCCACAATCCTGTCGGTGACAAAAAAATCCATTTCCCTGGATTTGTAGGTAAAATTTTCACCCACTTCAAATTTCAATCTTGTTTTTTGGTTGGCTCCCTTTTGAAGGAGTACAAATTTTTGGGCATAGGCTGTTTCTACGCATAACATGAGTATAAAAACCAAAAGGGGAATAAAACTTATTTTGTACTTCATCGGAAAGCCTCCTGTTACTGTTTTACAAAATAAACGAAAAAAATAAATTGATAATGTTATTCGTGCTGGATTGCTTGAATTTGAGTTGAATCTTAGAAGGTATAGGCAAGTCCCGCATTTGCTGGCGCGGGACAGCATACCTAAAATGGATCTGAAAACCCAGATTACTTATTCCCAGGCTTATACCTTGGTAATCCAGCCTCTTTTGTCAGCCTCCCGGCCATACTTGATATCATCGAGCTTTTTGAGTACCTGATGGGAAAGGGCATAACCTGGTTTTTCAGGAAGTATATAATCTTCCCCTTTGACGTTTATTTTAGCAATATGGGCAATGGTGGCCGCGGTCCCGGTACCAAAAGCTTCTTGTAAAGTCCCGTTTTGAAGGGCAGCTTCCAGTTCATTTACCTTCAAAAACCGCTCCTCTACGACATAGCCCATTTCTTTTGCCAGATGCAGTACAGAATCCCTTGTAATCCCTTTCAGGATGGTACCGGTATTGGTGGGTGCAGTGATCAAAGTATCATTGATCATGAACATGACGTTCATGGTTCCGCTTTCCTCTATATTTTCATGTGTTTTAGCATCGGTCCAAAGCAATTGATCATAGCCTTGCTTTTGGGCCAAGAGGGCGGGATAAAGGGAACCTGCATAATTTCCTGCTGCTTTGGCAAATCCAGTACCGCCTTCAGCTGCTCTGCTGAATTTTTCCTCTACTTTTACATTGACAGGCTTGGAATAATAATGCCCTACAGGACAGGTGAAAATCATGAATTTATAAGTTTCCGAAGGCCTTACCCCCAGGTAATCGTCTGTGGCGAAAATAAAAGGCCTGATGTAAAGAGAATATCCCGGGTTATTAGGGATCCAGTCCCTGTCAAGATCCAGTAAGGTTTTCAATCCCTCCATGAAAATTTCCTCTGGCAATTCAGGAATACACATCCTTACTGCAGAGGCGTTGAGCCTTTTTTGATTGGCATCGGCACGGAACAAAAGGATTTCCCCAGCTTCATTTTTATAAGCTTTCATGCCTTCAAAAATGGACTGTCCGTAGTGCAAGGTGGCATTTGCAGGGGCAAGTTCCAAAGGGCGGTAGGGTTCTATCCTCAGGTCTGTCCATTCACCATTTTTATAATCTGCGATAAACATATGGTCGGAAATGGACTTACCGAAAACCAGGTTATCAAAATCTGTTTCTGCCAATCTGGACTTCTGGATTTTATGGATGGGTATTTCTAAAATAGTTTTCATGCAATTACATTCTGGGTTTCCATGTGACTTCTTCCACTTCAAGTTCTTGGGCAATCAACCTGCCCAATACAAAAAGGTAATCGGAAAGCCTGTTCAAATATTTAACTATAATTTCATCAACGTGTTCGACCTCCATCAGGTCTATTACACATCTTTCTGTTCTTCTGCAGACTGTCCTGGCAATATGGCAAAATGAGACCACTTGATGACCTCCTGGAAGTATAAAATGACGCAATTGCGGAAGTAATGCTTCCATGTTATCTATTTCCTTTTCCAAAAGTTCCAGGTCTTCATCATGAAGATCAGGTTTTTTGACATTTGCCTTGCCCGGTTCAGTGGCCAAAGTAGCTCCTATGGTAAAAAGGCGGTCCTGTACTTCTTTCAATAAATCTCCCCTTTTTGTATTGACTGCCTGGTCTCTCAATAATCCGATATAACTGTTCAGTTCATCCACAGTGCCGTAGGCATCTATCCTCAAATCTGATTTGGAAACCCTTCTTCCTCCCAATAAGGATGTTTTACCAGTATCTCCGGTTTTGGTATATATTTTCATGCTTATGCTATAGGTACCAGGAGCTAACTAGCCCCTGTCTGAACAAAAGTAAGGATTGATTTTCAAAAACGTAAAGAAATCTATTCAGATACTGCCACTTCCCTGCCACGGGTTGGATTGGGATTGACGGTATCGGATTCCACCAGTCCATCCCTAAGTCGCACAATGCGGTGGGCATAGTGGGCAATATCATCTTCGTGGGTCACCATGATAATGGTATTGCCTTTCTGGTGGAGTTCATGGAAAAGTTCCATGATGTCATAGGATGTTTTTGAATCCAAATTACCGGTAGGCTCATCCGCCAAGATGATACTCGGATCATTGACCAAAGCCCTTGCAATGGCTACCCGTTGGCGCTGACCACCTGAAAGTTCATTGGGTTTATGATGCACCCTGTCTCCCAACCCTACGTTTTCCAGAGCTTTAAAAGCTTTTTCACGGCGATCTTCTTTTCCAAAACCTGCATAAATAAGCGGCAGGGCCACATTGTCCAAACAGGAAGCCCTGGGCAACAAGTTAAATGTCTGAAAGACAAAACCAATTTCTTTATTTCTGATCTCGGCCAATTCATTTTCCGTCATGTCACTTACATCCTTATCATTGAGAATGTATGTGCCGGCAGTCGGTGTATCCAGGCAGCCTATGATATTCATCAGGGTGGATTTACCCGAACCGGAAGGCCCCATAAATGCTACATATTCCCCCTTGTTGACCGATATGGATACGGACTTGAGAGCTTTTACCTCTTCCGCACCCATGCGGTATGTTTTTTGAATGTCTTGGGTTTCTATGATCTTTTTCATTTGGAAATGTTTAACGACTCACAATTTAATAGAAAAATAAAGGACTGGAAAACTTAATTGAACAAACGGTAATATCACTCAGAAGTTTTTCATTTGTAATCTTTCCAGTTGGGCTGCACTCAGCCATTCCCGCATTGTAGATAAGGCCTCAGCGGCATAATTGTCCAAACCTAGCTGTCTGCTGTAATTTACATATTGTATCCACAGGAATGGGTCCTTATTAAACTGTATCGCCTCCTGCAGGATTTCATATTTTTCGATCACCTCGGTTTTTTCGGCTACTGCACGCCAGATCAATGGCGTCCAGTAAGCATTACGGGTAAGTCCCAGTTCAACCTGAAGCAATTCATCGATTTCAGGCAAAAGCTTATCATCCTTCCCATGAATAAAGTTGTACCAATTGTCTAAATGCTCCCTTGTCCAGGTACTGTTGCCTGCTTCAAGAAACAGGTTTTTGAGCTGGTTGAAGTCTTCCTGCGAAAGCAGATGTAATTTATGCCGCATCAGCCCCATTGCCCATTCTGATCGCAGGATTTCTGAATCTATCTGGCCCATAATCTCCAGTAATTCTTCTGGCATCATGCGGTGCAATTTACCTGTCCAAGTCCAAAACCTCACCTGTTCATTCTCCAGTAGCCTGCCATTTTCAGTCCATTCCATCCAACGGGGGAATTCCACTGACTTTAGGACATGGATGCGGAGGGCATCTACCGGTTGGCCTCCAAAATAAAGAAAGGCCAAATGCAAGGGTTGAAAGTTTTCAAATCCCTTTTCTTCCGCCATCAGGATATCTACAGCTGCTTTTTCCAAGTCCCAGTTTCCAGCAAGTATTTTAGCGGCAAGGATATGGTAATATCCGGCAGAGTTGGGGTAGGATTGAACCATTCCATTCAGAAATTTCAATGTTTCGTTCAAAAAGTTTTCCTGTAAAGTCCGCAGGATTCTTGTTTCCCGGTAGTTTCGCTCTTCAAAACTCATTTGTTCCAAAGCGATCAGACTGTCCATCTGGACCAGGTCAGATACGATGTCATTACTGACCTTATTGCTCCATTGGTTCCTAAGGACGGCTGTTTGTAAATTAAAATTTTCCGGCAAATGATGGGTTTCCAGGGTAAATGGTGCAAAATTCCCCTGCAAGTTAGCATGCGCAAGGTAGTTGATCCGGAAGGGAAGGTCTTCTCTGACCTCAAGTCCATCCTGCATGCCATAGCGGTGCTTGACCATCAATCCCAAAAGATTGGCTTTGGCAATGCCTTTTTCTTTTTCCATATTTTGGAGAACCTGCATGGCATCATCAGGCCTGTTCAGTTTAGAATAAAGCAGTGCCATGTTATTTTGAAGCCTTGGTTCTCCGGGGAAGATTTCCAGCCCTTTTTCAAGGTAAAAAAGGGCTTCGAATACCTTGTCCTGTCTGTGGAGCCGGTCACTTAGTAAAAGAATGCTTTGTACCGAAGGGACAAAGTCAAAATTTTGGACCAGGTGATCCATGGCTTCATTGGAATTGCCCAGCTGAAATCTCAGGTGAGCAGCAGCAATTTTGGCCTTGGGGTTTTTTCGGTATTCCATCCAACTGTTTTCATACAAGATCGCTGCTTCCAGAGGTTTTTGATTTTGGTAATAATAGTCGGCAGTCAACTGGCTGCTGAATGCATTGAGTTGCATACTGACCACTGCATCCCCAAAAATGACCAGGATAACCATAGCCATAGTAGCGCCTATTCGCATATGGAAATAGGCGAAGAACTGTGGTTTAAAAAGAATTTTTTCGATTTCTTTTCCGGTATTGATGACCTGGGAAAAATTGGCGAGCAGGTAAAGAAAAAATAAGAGGCTCAATGCAATCTGAGCATATATAAAACTGTGGTTGAAAAACTCAAATAAAGGTTGGTTGCCCGAAAAATCTGCTTTTGCCCAGGTTAATACGGAAATGGCAAAACCCAGCCAATAAAATGAGCGCCCAACCAGAGGAATTTCATAGAATTGATCTACCTGATCTTGTTTTAATTTCATGACCCCATAACCCATTGCACCCGCAATTAAGAAAAGGATGAAAGGGGGCAGGGTAGGGAAGGGCAGGTTGATTTCCCCCATGATTGACAGCAAAGAAAAAATCAATAGGAGGAAATAAAGGAAAAAGATGACCAAAAGTTGCCAAATGATTTGTATACCTGTCCCTTTATTCAGCCGGATCAGGAAAACAGTTATGCTTGATATTACTGCATGTCCAATATGTAAAAAGAAAAGGACAGCGATCAGTGCGGCAGGAAGTGTCAGGTTTTCGGCAAGCCATAATCCAGGGCTTGGGATATCGGAAAACTGTAAAAGTATCAGCAATGTCAGCGTTCCGGAAAGCAGCATCAGCCCGGTCCTTTGTATTAAGCCCCAATTGGGAGCAAAAAACGAGAGCAGCACCACTGGTAAAAGTGTTCCAGTCAATAAGATAAGCAGAGAACTGTTGCTGTAGAGCCCACCGATATGCAGTCCAGTGACCCCACTGAGTGTAAATAGTAAAATACAGCCGCCTGCAGCTATGATAAAATACATCCGTTTGAAGGTGCTGATCAGTGTGAGTCCCATGAGGAGGAGAAACCAAAGCAACAGACCATAGAGGAGGCTCACCTGAGGAAACATGCCAGGTGGTAGGGATTGAAAGTTTTGGAATAGGAGGAAATTGTCCATCTCTAAAGAGAAGACTTCGGCCCCTATACTGTAAAAATTGACTGGAACATTGACAGTTTCTGAAAAAATACCGGGTATGACCGGTAAGACGATGTCTTTCCAGAGATAATGGCTGGCCAATAAGAGCGAGGCCCCTATCACACTGATGGCAAATGGAAGTCCCTTGAAGAACAGTTGTTCAAATTTCGTGCGCGGATTTCCGGCCATTATTCAAGAACCTTGGGTACCCTGAAATAGTCCGAATCCTTCTGGGGAGCATTGAGCAATCCTTTATCATGCGGAAGGTGTTCCCCTACTTTATCTTCTCTCAGGACATTAACTTCTGAAGACATGGTGGTAAGGGGTTCTATCCCATCGGTATCCACTTCATTGAGTTGTTCTTCCCAATCAAGGATTTGCGTCATATCTCTTTGCATCCTTTCGGCACCTGCTTCATCAAATTCCAACCTGGCAAGATGGGCAATTTTTTTTACGGTATTTAAATCTACTTTCATGTGTTCCTGATAATTGTTTTTTCCTTTTCGGGAAGTCTATTGTCCTCCCATAATTGGTCCTGAATGATTCGATAACAACTTTCCCTCAGTTCAGGAAGGTCTTTGGAGTTCAGTCCTAAAGTAGGTATGGCGGGATGGATGACAATTTTTCCTTTTTTAAAATTGAAAAGCATCTTCCCGTCATCTGGCAAAATTAAATGATTAAATGATAAGGTGACAGGAATCACGGGGATTTGTTTGTCAATGGCCAAAGAAAATGCCCCATCTTTGAAGCGGTTGACATGCGGTGGGTCTCCTGTAGTAATGCCCCCTTCTGGAAAAATAACTATACTGCTCCCTTCACTGATGGCTTTTTTAGCACGGATGAGCACTTCTCCCCGACTTTTGATGGAGGCCCTGTTGACTGCAATGTGCAATTTCCTGAAATAGTACCCAAAAAGAGGGACTTTGCCGATGGAACTCTTACCCACAAAAACCACATCACCGGGAATAAATCCCATGAAAGCAATGTCCAAATAGGAAAAATGGTTGGCAACAAAAACATAAGGCTGAGCCTTTTGGATATGTTCCCTGCCTTCCAGTTTTACAGGCAGTCCGATAAGGACAAAATAAATTTTCGCCCAATATTGATTGACCAGTCGGCCGTATCTTTTCCATCCGGGAACCCAGGCCGCCAGCAAAAAGATTGGGAAAAACAGGATAAAGGTGATCAGAAACACCAGTACTGCATAGATTGAGTAAATCCTCCTTAGTAAAAGCATGCCTATCTGTTGATCATGTGATTGGCTACTTTGACAAAGTAATTCATCAAAGCCTCCCTGATATCGGTTTCTATTTCCACTTTGTCCATAGCCCTGAACATACAATCCAGCCAGGTATTGCGCATGTGTTCATCTATGGCCCACTGAAAATGCCTTCTCCGCAGCATGGGATGTCCTCTTTTTTCCAGATAAGTAGAGGGACCACCAAATACATGGATCAGGAACAAAAATAGTCTTTCTTCTGCTGCCACCAAATCTTTTTCTGGGTAGAGTTTGCGCAGTTTCGGTGCCTCAGAAACATGAATGTAAAAATGCCGGACAAGTGTTTTGATTTTTTCTTCTCCCAAACTGCTGTAAATGCTTTCTCCTGAATTCATGCCCCGAAAATAAGAGTTTTTATTATTTTTTTTCTCATCAGAAGTTCATGGTTCAGAAGTTCAGGGGTTCAGAGTTCAGAGTTCAGGGTTCAGGGTTCAGAGTTCAATGTTCAGGGTTCAGGGTTCAGGGTTCATGGTTCAAGGTTCAGGAGTTCATGGTTCAGTGTTCAGTGTTCAGAGTTCAGGAGTTCATGGGTACAAGTGAACATTACAAGATTCGTAAAACTATGAACTGTGAACATTTGAACAAAGTAGGTTCAGAGTTCAGGGTTCAGGGTTCGGGAGTTCATGGGTACAATTGAACATTACAAG